>CAXHCG010000042.1:0-11666 GCA_964014905.1 uncultured Candidatus Poseidoniales archaeon
ACGTGCCCATCACCTACCTTGGCTATGTGAATCGCGACACAGGTGTCATTGAAGAGGTCGGTCATCCGTTGGACGGTGTGCCCATCGAAGACACCGTCTTGATCTATCCAAAGGGCTCAGGGTCGACGGTTGCTCCTTACGTGCTGATGGGACTGATTTACACGGGAAAGGGCCCCAAAGCCGTGGTTAATCGTGACATTTGTCCGCTCACCTTGCCCGCTTGCTCGCTCCTCGGGCTACCGTACGGCCACGGCTTCGAACACGACCCTTGCATGGCGGTCAACACCGGTGATGTTGTTGAATTCCGGCGTACCGAAGCCGGGGTCGAGCTTGAGGTCTTGGAGCGTGTGAGCCTTTGACCTCCAGCGTGTTGGTCACCGGAGGAGCCGGTTTCATCGGTTCTTCCTTGGTCGCTCGTCTGTTGAGCGAGGGACACAACGTCGCCGTGCTGGATAATTTCTGGCGCGGTTCCATGGACAATTTACGCAAGGTTTCCTCTCACCCCTCGTTGACCGTTGTTCATGGTGATGTGGTGAATGCTGACGACCTACAACGGGCCTTTGATGCGCTTGGAGGCGTCGATGTCATCCATCATCTCGCCGCCATAAATGGAACCAAGTGGTTCAACGAGGCGGCCATTGAGGTGATCGATGTGAACATCAACGGCACGTTGGCGGCCTTGCGAAAGGCGATTGAATGGGGTGCACGGTTTGTTCTTGCGTCTTCGCCAGAAGCCTACGGTGAAAACGAACAGATGCCCCTGCGTCATGAAGATGTCAGCCATTTCCCACCGGCCTCCTTGCACCAGCGCTTCTCGTATGGAGCCAGCAAGTACCTCGACGAGGTCGCCGTCCAGCATGCTGTACAACAGGGCCTTGACGCACGCATCGTTCGGCCCTTCAACGCCTATGGCGCGGCCATGGTGGGCGATGAGTACGGGCAGGTGGTCGGTATGTTCTTTCAAGCCATTCTCGACCGACAACCGATGACGGTTCATGGAGACGGGACGCAAACAAGGAGTTTGACGCACATTGATGACATCGTGGACGGGTTCTACCTCGCTGGTTCACTCGATGTCGGCTGTGACGGCAAGGCATTGGCTGGGGCATCATTCAACCTTGGCTCCCAGCAGGAGGTGAGCATGCGTGAGCTTGCGGGAGCGGTGAACCGAACCGTGGGTTCGTTAGCCGTTGATTGCGTTCTTTCTGGTGGCTATCCCGGCGATTCAAAACGGCGCTTGCCCGACATTGAGTCGGCTAGGCGAGCCTTGGGATGGAGGCCGACAATTGCGTTGGACGACGGGCTCTCCATGGTTTGGGACGAGCTTCAAACCGGGCCGTAGTGTTTCAAAACACGCTGCGTCCAGCCTTGAGGCGACGGCGTCATGTCGTCGCGTCCGTGCTGGCACAGAACGTCCAGGCCCCCGCTGGGGATGGTGCTTGAGGAAAACCAAACCGCTTCCACCCGGAGCACCACCAGGGTGGCGACCGCATCGGGGAGTCGGTGTTCTTCGACGAAACGGGCTTCGACCGCAGCGACCGATTCTTCAAGCAGCAGCGGTTTCCCTTCAACCGTGTCCATCTCAAGAAGGGCGCCTTCGTCTTCTCCAAACGGAAGGGGCGTGGCCGTTTCGTCCACGATGGTTGCGCCTCTCGCCGTCGGCGGCATGACGTTCAGAAACACCGTGCCGGTGGTTCGAAGGTTTTGGAGTGTGTCTCTTGGTCGTTTGTCCTTGTGGATGGAAAACGAGGCGGTGAGGTAGGGGGGCGAGGTAGATACTTGCATCACTGAGGACAAGGGAGCAAAATTGCGTTCGCCTTTCGTGCTTGCGGACCCCGCTACAACAACGGGCCGGGGTGAGAGAACACCGTTGAGCCAGATGCTCCGTTCGACGTGCTCCATGTCATCCACGTTCAAGCGAACAAGCGGTGGTTGATGCTCAGCGGTCGGCTCAAACCATCGGTCGAGGGTCCCGTTGGCGATTTCTTCGAGGGCGTGTTGATTGAACTCAATGTAGGATTCCCACTTGGCGATTTCGTCCAGCTCGCCGCGCTCCCTTTTGCGTTCCAACGAGGCCTCAGCGTACACATTGCACTTCTTGAGGAAGGCTGCAACGGCTGTTCTCTCGTCGGTCAAACCATCGCCTCCCGTTGTTGCTCGTAGGCCTGCCTTGTCATCATGAACTTTGCCGGGTTTCCACCCCACACCTCGTTTGCGGGGAGATCTTTTGTCAACACCGCTCCAGCAGCCAGTACGGCACGTTCACCGACGTTGTTTCCGGGGACGATGGTGGCGTTTCCGCCAATGACGGCATGGCTGGCGATGTGAACGGGTTGCCATTTGGCACGGTCGTTTGAGGGTGGGTACTTGTCGTTGAGAATCACGGCCGAGGGTCCTACAAACACGCTTTCTCCGAGGCGGCAATCGTCGGCGATGTAGGCGCTCCCTTGGATTTTGCAGCCGTCCCCCATGACCACGCGTTGACCCACATGGGCAAGGGCTCCGATGGAACAATCATGGCCGATGTCGGCTTGGTGTCCGATGTGGCATGGCCACCAAGCCACGCTGTTTCCTGGGAGGTCGACCCGTTGGCCCGTGAGGGGAAGGTCGCTCATGCCAAACGCCTCATTCACCGAGTCCGAGTTCACGCATGAGCATCCCAACGTGTCCGGTTGCTTTGACGTTGTAGCGTGCCCAACCGAGCGAACCATCGGGTTGGATGACGAAGGTAGAGCGAACGCACCCCATGTATTCTCTGCCGTAGTTTTTCTTCATTCGCCAGGTTCCGTAGGTGGCGTGGAGCGAGAGGTCCTCATCAAGCAGCAGTGGGAAATTCAATTCTTGCTTTTCAACGAAGCGTTGATGCGACTTCTCCGAGTCTTTGGACACGCCAAACACGACATAATCCTCTCCCTTCAGGCGGTTCATGTTGTCGCGGAAATCGCAAGCCTGCTTCGTGCAGCCCGGGGTTGAATCCTTCGGATAAAAGTACAGAATCACGGTTTTTCCGTCGTCGAGGTACGTTTGGAGGTCGTGCTTTTTTCCTTCCCCGTCGAAGGCAGTAAAGCCCGGTGCGTTGTCTCCGGCGCTGAATTCTATGGATTCGCTCATGAAGCGCCCTCGGGCCTTGGCTCCTAAAGGAATTGCTTTCATTTTCGATACAAATTCGAGATTTCCTTCCGGTTTATGGCTCGGTGTCGTTTGTTTATTCATTATGAATGAAAGTTAATTCAAGTTGCTTATCTCATGGGTGTGTGACCGATTCTTTGATGAACTGGCAGTACGACGCGGAAAGTATGGTCGGTGCGCGAATGTCTCGCAGAGCGCGTCGGTTCTTCAAAAAAATACAGCGCTGTGACACAAAATATGGCCTACAAGAACTCGCGAGTTCCATCCAAACCGATGTCGATAAACGCCTTTTGAGCTACGACGAAGCCCTCATGTTGGGGAACATGATTCAAAATCGCGCCGACCAAGTTCCGGGCGATTCGATCGTGTACGCCATTTCAGACAGGGATGCCTACCGCCGGACCCTTGAACTCTACCTTCGAGACGCTCTGCTCACTCGAACAGAACAGCTCCTTCTCTGGGAAGAACGTCGCCGGCTTGGTATTTCAGACGCCGAGCACGACATCCTCCTCAAGCAACTTCTCGGTCAGTGGAAACGCCAAGGCAAGGCCGTCACCATCGACCGCTTCAGCCAACCCGAGTCCGGGTCTGGGGGTGCTGACCCTGTCTAAGCCCCTGGTTCCGCTTTCGCTGGTGGCCATCATGCTGGTGGCCAGTCTGACGCCCTTGGCCATGGCCGATGGAGGGCGGTCGACGCCTGATTTCGTCGTTTCTTCCTTTACCCTTGACGATGCGGGTTCAATCAACCTCGGTGGAGGCGTTGAAGCAGAAGATGCGACCCACGTTGTTCGTGTTCAAGTTCAAAACATTGGACTGGGTGCAGGTCAGGCATCGCTGACGCTGTTGCTGCAAGGAACGGCCACCTCCGGCGATGTTGTCCTTGGCACCACCGATCTGGGCGTCATTGCCGCTGGTGGTTCAAGCGCCGTCACCGTCTTTTCATGGTCGGCTACACTGGGGAACAATCAGATTCTAAAGGCTCGAATTAGCTCCTCTTCGGACGTAAACAATGGCAACAATGAAGACCAAATGGTCATCAACGTAAGCCGCTACCAAGACAGCAGCGTACCGGTCGTGGGCATTCCGCAACCCACGGGTGGCTCCACCAGCGTTGTTTGGTCTCAAACCGTTCACGACTTTACCGCCAGCGTGAGGAACGACGGTGTCAAAAATCAATCCGCCCAGTATTGGTTAAATTTCACCGAAGTGGGCAACCCGTCGAACATCTTCTCTGAAGTATCGGACGTTGTACCGGTCATTCGCCCCGGCTCCTTGCACGGCGGGGCGGCCATACCCGTCGCTGTCGAGATGGAGTTTGATGCGACCTCCCGCACAGGGCAGTGGGACGTGGTGGGAGAGATGCACGTCTCCGGGTTGAACTGGGTATCTTCGATTGAATTCCTCAACCAGCGCGTGGTTTTTTCAAACTACGATTTTGAAATTACAACGGCGCACGATCGCAGCGTCGAACCGGGACAAACCGCCCAACTCACCTTTGCCGTGGAAAACACGGGCATCAGCGTTGACGACTATCAGGTGAACGTTTCAAGCGTAAATTGGTGGGTCTCAGCCATCAATCCATCGCCATCAACCTCGACGGTGATGCCTGACAACACCACCTATGTGTTCATCGATGTAACCGTCCCTGCCAGCGCTTTGCGAACGCAATCTGACATCATCACGCTCAAACTCACTTCAAATTCCGGAAGTTTTGACAAGACCGTTTCCACCACGGTGTTGGCTGGCGAATCCTACGAAGGGTCCGTTGAAATGGACAGCGACACGAAGCCCCTCACACCCGGTGCCCCTACGCCCATTCGAGTCAAGGTCCAGAACAACGGCAACGCGCCAACCTCCTTTACACTCGATGCCGGCATTTCCTCAAATCCCATCAACTGGGAATTGTCCTTCCTCAGCGCAACGACCGGAACACTCCAACCCGGAGAATTCGTCAATGCAACCCTGATGGTGACGCCACCGGTCATCAAGAGCCCTCTGGTTGATGCGGAGGACAACGGCGCTGGCGACACCATGTCCATCTGGGCCCAAGCGACATCCATCAACGGAGGCATCCCGCAGGTGAACGCTACGCCCGTGCGGATTCTTCCTGTCATTGTGGTGGACCCAGGGCTTCCAACTGAATCGATTGACATGACGGTGCAGCAAGTCATCGAGGCTCAACAGGGAAGCGGATTGGAGGCCATTCTTGACCTCGACGTTGAAGTTCGCCACAACTTGGTGACCGAACTGACCGAAACGGTGGATACGACGCTTTCGCTTGGAACGCCCGTGTTCACCTCCGATTCAACCGGCGGCTTTACCGAAGCTTCCAGGTGGGCCATCGGTCTCACACCAACCTCCATTCCCGGAATGTCCCTCGGGGAGACGCGTACCGCTGTGTTGACCGTGCAAGGCCCAGCCGACAACTACTCGGTTTCGGGCGCACTTTCCATTCCAATCACGGCGACTCCAACCCTTGGCTCTGCTCACAGCGGTGCAAACGTGATCCCTGCATCCATCTCTCAAACCCTGACCATCAACATCCCCCCGGTATTGGGTGCTGAAGGGCACAACGGAACCGTTGTTGATGCCATGGTCGGCGAGGAAACGACCTTCCCCGTTGAATTGGCCAACACTGGCAACAACATGACCTCGTATCGACTCGTGCTCAACGAACAAATTCCCGCCGGCTGGGAGGTCTCCTTTTCAGCGAGCAGCATCATGCCGTCGACGACGGTGACCGACCTTCCAGCCGACGTTGCCAACTACGGCGACGACGTGAACAACACGACGCACATCACCACCTTTCCTCTGGTGGTGACCACCGACCCTGAGGCACCCGCCAACAGCATTGAATTCATTGGAATAGATGTCCATGAGATGACCTCAAATGTTTACATAACGACCTTTGAAGTCCCTGTTCGAGTTGGTGAAAACGTAAACGCATCGCTTACGCCAACCAGTCAAACCGTCAATCTTTCCATCGGTGAAACCATCGCCACCAGCGTTGTCATCAAAAACGATGGAAACACACCGGCAACCTTTGGAGTTTACCTTGATACGGGCAGTGCAGGAGAAATTGACTTTGTTCTCGAGACACCAACGGTGGTGCAAATTGGAGCGGGGTACGAATCAACCGTTCGCGTTCGGCTCACGCCGACGAGCGATGCGTTGGCAGCGGCGAACTACTTTGCCACCGTCTGGGTGTCAAACGCTCAATCCGGGCTCAACCTCTCAGCCAATATCCTTGGCAACATCAGCGAACAGCACGGCATGGTGGTGAGCACCGTTGATGAACTCGGTGTCGTTCCAGGCGAGGTACAGACCGTGGATTATTCACTCATCAACAACGGCAACCTCATCGAAGACGTGGTGTTGGAAATTTCCGTTGCCGAGAACTGGTCCGTGACACCTGCGTCGCTCCCCTTGGAACTTGGCGTTGGCGAGACGTACACGGGATCGTTTGACGTCGATGTTCCCGCCCTCGGGGACGACGACAGCATGGTCAACGGGGCACTTTACTCGGTGACGATGCGGGTGTTGAACGCCACAACGGGAGAGGTGCTTGAGACGCACACGCTGCGCCTCATTGTCGCCCCGCTGTTCTTGGTCGAGGTTGACAACTGGCCATCCACGATGGACTACCACAGAGGCATCAGCAGAACGTGGGACGTAACCATCACCAACACCGGAAACAAGGATGTCGAGGTGAACGTCACGTACACGCTTCTGCAGGGAGGCTTGAATCAACCCAGTTTGGACTGGGAGGTGTCTCCGCTCGCTAATTCCACCCTTGTGCTTGAGCGGGGCGCGCCCAAATCCTTCCAATTCAGCGTGAGGAACGTCGCTCCTGAACCCCCGTTGACCTTGGCAGCAAACCTCATTGTCACCCTCGACCCGGTTGAAGATGCCGTCCAAGGCAGCGCAGAATACTACACCGATTTGCGAATGAATCGGTTTTTCGAATACAACGATGCATCCGTTCTACCCGGTGAGCAGGTTGAAAAGATCATTTATTCACACATCCCAACGGGCCCGGAAAGCGCTGTTGCTTACGAAATTGAACTCTGCCGGGCCGAACGGTTGCTCCCCCCCGAGGCTGTAATGGAGGGAGATGCTTCGCTGTACGATTGGACGTTTGCCCTCCGCGTGGACAACACCGACTACCCGCTCAACATGTCAGCGTATTGTCCACAAAGCGGGTCACTCGGCGCTGATTCTCGCATCACCCTCCCTGTCCGGCAACCTTGGGTCACGACGGATGCGATACAACTGGTCGTCAATGCCCCCAACTCCCCCCATGTTCTTCCTGGAGATGGCTGGGACCTCACGCTCAGACTGTACCACCCCGACGAAAACGCAGGCTACACTGTGTTTGAGGATGACGTATTCACCTACTCCTTGGACGTTTTCGCTGACCCAGCCATCGTTAAACAGGGTCCGGCCGATCCAAAAGCCTTCTTTGAAGGCCAAGACACCACCTATTCGGTCACGGTTCGAAACATAGGTACGGCCCAAGCCAACGGGGTGTCAGCCACGCTGGATTGTGGCGAAAACGTCACCATCTTGAGCAACCCAGGCATGCTCCCCTACCTCAACGCAACCGTGGAACATGTGTTTACCTGGGATGTTCGCCCGGCCACCATCAACTGGTGGGACGTCAACAAGGTCATACAGTGCGATGCCGCCCTGTCCTATGTCTATGTTGGCGATGGGAACGTTGTGGAAAACGATCGCTCATACACGACTCCTGAAGGCGTCAAGCTCGGCGAAGAAACGGTTCGATCATGGTCCCCTGACCTCTCCGTTGCCTTCATTGCCTGCGTCGTTGCTGCCTTGCTATCGCTGATTTTCGTCCGTCTCGCCAGCCAATCCGAAAAGTGGCAACTCGGAGGCATCTATTCTGGCGTCCTGGCTTTCGGATTTGCTTTTCATCTGTTCAATGTCGCTTACTACGGTCCAGCCGTCTTGGCTCTCTGTGCTCTTTGGATATGGCGCATGACGTGGAAGAGCAGCGATGAATTCAGGATGATTCATGAGGATTATCAGCGTGCGCGAAAGGGTACATCCACGGTGTATTCTGACCACTTTGAGGCGCTCAAGGATAGCCGTCGCCAACTGACCATCATCCTCTCCCTCCCCGTTCTTGGCATGTTGGCGATTGTTCTCGGACTGCCCCCACAGCTCTCGACCGACCGTGATAATCTCTTGATGATCGCAGCCTACTTCTTCCTCATCATGTTCGGCGTGTGGTACCTCTTGAAGCGCTCCGATAAGATGTACGGCAACCTCTATGGCCGCATGACCGATGCTGAAATCCGGTCCATTCGCATTGAACGAGACCTCAGCGACCCTGCTCGTTTGTTGAACGACTTGGCAGACGACGGTCTTGACTTCTCGGCGATTCTTGGTGAACCTGCGGCAGTCCCTGCTCCGCTTGTTGTTGGCGAATTTGAAAAACAACCCGTCAACGATGACGACACATCCTTGGAGGTGGACAACGATGGCTGAAGCCACCGATGTACCCGACGACGTCATGGCCCAGGAGCGCGCCATGAGGGAGCAGGGCATTCGCGAAGCGTCCCAGACGTTGGAACGGATTGCTCGGCAAGCCGCGAAGCGAGAAAATCCTTCGCTCGCTGAAAGCGAAATGGACCTTGGGGAGGTCAAAATTCACTTGAGCATGCACCAACTTGCCAAGGCCAAGAAATCGCTTCGTCGGGCGGAAAAGACCCTTGGAGAGTTGGAAGAAGATGTCTTGCATCTACGCCGAAGCATCGCCATGCTTCACCGACTTCTCGTTCACAAAAACATCTCACTTGAGGAGGCAGAACGTATTCTCTACAAACTCCGAGAAGCCACCGCTGCGGCTGAAGTCGGTGATATTCGAGCCTCAACCGAAGAGGTCGAGGATTTGCTCGAGGACATGATTGGAGGCAACACCTCTACGCTGAATCCTTTCCTGTTCCGTCATTTCTGGATGGGCGTCGATACCCGCTGGCCCGCTGGAGGAGAATCCGGTGTGCTTCTCGTCCGCATCATCAACGACGGGCCAATCCCCATGCCAATGCTTCGTTTGAAACCCCCCGTCCCCGAAGGCTGGACGGCCAACCCACCGAACGTGGATTTGCCCATCATCGCGCCCGGTGGCAACATTCCACTTCGCTTTGACATCCAACCCGACTACCGCTTGTCTTCCGAAGACATTCCATTGACCCGAAAACTCTCCGTGGCCACCGCTTACGAAATGCGATCGGGTGAGATAACGGTCACGATGCGCGTCCAAAACAGAGCCATGGAACCGCTTTCCGAGATTCTTCTCACGCCTTGGATTCCATCCGGTTTCTCCACCGACGAAGTTCCTTTCATCCGCAATCTTGCTCCTGACGAAGTCGCTGTTCTGCACATGCCACTTCGCATCAACCTCGGTCAAGGAGGCGCTCTTTGACCACATTACATTCCACCTGCAGAGGCAGGGGATAAACAAAAAAATGGTGAAAAACATGAAAAACGAAACAAAGAACGAACAACGCGACAACGTCGCTGCGATCGGTATTGGTGCAATGATCGTCTTCATTGCATTGATTCTGGTGGCTGCTGTTGCTGCTGCTGTCATTATTCAGACAGCAGAGAAGCTGCAGCAGAATGCGCAGACGACGGGACAAGATACCACGGACGCCATGGCTGCTCGAGTGAGCGTCATTGGCATCATTGTGGGCTCCGGTGCAGGTGAACTCGACATCACGTTCGAGCTCGCTCCTGGATCGGACGACGTCCCAACAGGTGATATTGAGTGGGCCATTGTGTGCGCTGCTGGTACCGACCAAGATGACTTCTTGGAAACGACCGCCACGCATCAGATTGGACTCGCAGTTGGGGCTGACCCAATTGTTGCGGGCCAAACTTACACCACGACCATCACCACCAACAACTGCGGACCTGCAGCCAACGCTGAGCACACCATCCTGTTTGTTGCAGGAACCGGTGGACAAACCTACGAGGTTCTCAACTACGGCGGCGACGTTACTTCCGGGGCGGTGGTCATTTGAAGACCAACAACGAGCAAAAGGACACCGTGGCAGCCATCGGTATTGGCGCCATGATCGTCTTCATCGCCCTCATTCTGGTTGCTGCTGTTGCAGCTGCTGTCATCATCCAAACCGCTGAGAAGTTGCAACAAAACGCTCAGACCACCGGTGACGACACGGCCGACAACATGGCTGGAAAACTCCTCATCAACACCGCTTACGTGGACCCAGGCACTGCAGGTGACAACTACCTGCTCTTTGTCTCCCTCGCACCCGGTAGCGAAATCACGGCGTTCACGTCCGTGAGCTTCCAGTTGTTCTGCGACAACGGCGTCGTTGAAGGTGACAGTGTGGGCGAAATGTCCTACCTGCGAATGGACGGCTCAGCCGTTGTAGAACTCAACCCCGGTGTTGCTTACCAACTGACACTTGACGCCAGCGGCATGGATGATTGCTCGGCCGACGCAGTGCTCGCTGACGATGGAGAGGCCAACTTGTACCTCCACGTTGCCAACGGCGGTTCGACCTTCGAGACGTTCAACATCGACGACGACACTGCGGGTGCCATCGTTGTTTGATCCCTCCAGGATATCACTTCGGTGATCTCTTGGTATGGAGGATTTACAATGGCATGGCCATTCAGTGGAAACTCGGGTGGTAACAAAAACGCAGACCAAGCAATGAGCGAGGAACGCCTGAAGATTTTGGCCAACGTGGCCATCGAACAGGTGCCCTTCCCTGAACAAGGGATGCTCAGTGCAGAGGATGCGTGGACCATCTCACCCGGACCAACACGAGCGCGAATCAACAGCCAACAAAGCGTACCCAACGTCGCAGCCACGCTCGCACCGGCTCCAACGCCGGTGCCAGCCGCCCCTGCCACCGTTGACACGTCCGGCCTCGAGCGACTGATCAGCAGTCGTCTTGACATGGTCGAAGACGTTCTTCGGATGGTTGAACACCGCCTTGATGAAGGCGCCTCTCTTGCCGAGGGTTCTTCGGCGGAAGATGGTGCACATGAGGAAGGCGAGTACGACGAGGACGATGGCGAGGTTGCCTCTGGCGACCGAATCATCACGGCCAGCGGCGAAGTGATGGAAGTTGGTGGAACAGCACGAATGATGGAAGACGACCAAGGACAACTGGTTGAGTTGTATGAGGCGCAAGCCCTAGCAGCAAACCCGTTCCTGGTTGCGCCCCGTTCGAGCGGCTCCGGCAACAATCAATCCAGCACAGGTGCCCCTACGGTTGCAGCGCTTCTCCTTGACCACATGTCCGGCATGGCCGCCGTGAGTTTTACTCAGAAGGCCATGGAATCCGGCATGCTGAATCAGGACGAAGGCGACGCAGTGCTCGCGATCGTTCAACTTGCGGAACCCGGCGACCCGGAGACCGCCTTGGAAGACCATCTGCCTCACCGACAGCTGTTGGTGTTCTCGGCCTTGGTCTCTTCTTGGCGACAACTCCACATGCTACGAGGAGAAGAGTGACATGGGTGCTTCGGTTGGT
>CAXHCG010000043.1:0-11626 GCA_964014905.1 uncultured Candidatus Poseidoniales archaeon
GAGAGCAGATCGGAAAACCAGGCGCGCTCATGGGGAAGAAATCCTGAATTTTTGACATTCCCTTGTGGATTCCAAATGTCGTCCGCTGTGTGAGCGATGTTGAGATCGCCACAGACCACCACGGGGCGAGCATCGTTCAGATAGGGATGGATGAAATCCCGCCACTCCTGCATCCAACCCTCCTTGAATGTTTGACGCTCATCTTTGTTGGACCCACTTGGAAGATAGGTGTTCACGCACACCACACCGTTGACTTCGCACACCAGCACGCGCCCTTCTTGATCGTCCGAATCCAACGCCCCCCCTTTCCCTCTTGCCACCACGGCGTGGGGTTGAGTGGAGGCCGTAGCAACGCCAGAATATCCCTTTTTTTCAGCAGGATGAAGCGTGACGTCCCACCCTGCGGGCCAGGCCCAATTCTTGGGAAGTTGTTCCTCAAGGACTCGCGTTTCTTGAAGCATCATCACGTCGGCCTTCAGGTCATCAAAATAACCGTCGATTCCTTTTCGAATCGCCGCACGAAGCCCGTTCACGTTCCAAGAAACAAAGCGCATGCACTGAGGTCATCGGCGGAGGTGAATAAGGGTTCAAGCAATGTTTTGTCCGCATTGACGCCCCGTGTCGGCCGCAGCATCAGCCAGTTCATATGACGAAGCGACCCATTCGCCAGCGAGAAGGATGCCACTGGAGGCGTAGGCATCATACGCGGGTTTCGTGCCTTCTGTTTGGATGACGATGTTTTCTTGTCGCCGTTCATCGAGAACGTGGTGATGCCACCCTTTGGCGTAGTGGTTAAGGAAACGATCGAACCGAAGCATGCGCTCAATTTTGGATTCATCTTCTCGCTCAACCATCACCGCTGAAAGGAAGGCCCCTTGCAACCCCAATTTGGGCTGAACGTTGGAAACATCGAGCATGTAAGCCCCCTCATCGGCATCGATGATCCCGTGTTTCTCACCAATCGGGCGTGAGGAGAGCGTTGCATCCATGGTGCTGGCACGAACCTGTGAAAGTCCGGAAAGAGCCCCCTCATCAACCGAACGAAGCAAACGTTCGGCTTGCGACATCCCGCAAGCGAGGACGATGATGTCGCTGTCAAACATTCGTCCGTCCTTCAAGCTGACGGAGCCGTTTTTGACACTCTCAACCTGACAGTGCGCTTCGATGAGCACGCCGACCTCATCCAGTGCGGCAGCCATCCGTCCCACGATACCGGCCCATCCTTCCCCAACAACGGCCAGTTTTCCTTTTTGCAGGGCCTGGTACCGTTCATCAAACCGCTGAACGCCTGAGCCAGCCAAAAGAGCCGCTGCGCGAACGGCTGGAGATGAGAGGTCTGCTTGCTTCAACGCTCGGCGCAGTTGGGCGGCGAGGCGAACGTTGTTTCTTGGACGAAGGGGGCCCACTCCGGCTACGTGGAGGCGATCAAGGCGCGGGCTGGAGAGCACCATTCGGAGACGACTGACTTTACGAACCACCTTCATCAGTGGGCCTCGTTGATGAAGCAAATGCAACCCATAACCAAACGGGGCGCCTTCCACGGTCTGTGAGGTTGCTCGCCCACCGATGCGGTCGGTCCGGTCAAGCACCACCACGTGGTGACCTGCCGTGACGGCGTACAACGCAGCGGTCAGGCCTGCGATGCCTGCTCCGACCACCGTGACACGAACCATGTCACTCCCATGGGTTAGGCATCAAAAGGTCGTTGGAAGGGGTGCTTTCAAGAGGTAGCCTGCACTCCAGTCATCATGGCCGAGGCCTCGCTGCTGCCTCACGACCGTGGGCATGAATTGTGGACCATGGAGGAGGGGGCAAGCCGAAAACTCATGGCAAGCATTGACCGATGGGTCAGCGCGATGGTTGGCGATGACGGAATCGACATGCCTCTCTCCGGAGGCGGCCCCGCCATCGAAGCGACGGTCTTTGCTCGCCAAGATGGGTTAGTGGTCGGATGTGCGGTCGTTGATTACCTCTTGCAGATATGGGCGCCTTCCGTTCGAGTTTCATGGTTTGCTGGAGACGGTAAACGCGTGTCATCGGGAGATGAAATCGCTGTATTCACCGGTTCAAGGAACGATGTTCTCGCCGTTGAGCGTTTGGCGCTCAATGCATTGGGTCAACTCTCAGGCATTGCGACTGAAACCAAGCGATGGTCTTCCATCGCACCAAAACAAATTGCCTGCACGCGCAAAACAATTTGGGGACTGTTGGACAAATGGGCTGTTCACATGGGTGGCGGACTTACGCACCGTCTCTCAAAAGACGATGCCGTGATGATCAAAGAAAACGACCTTGCCAGCATGCACGACCACCTCGAATCGCATACTGAACGGCTGGTGACCTATTTGCAGAGCGTTAATGCCAACGAAGTTGGTGCGTTTCTTGAGGTCGAAACTCGGACGGAAAAGGAAGCGATGATGGCGGCCATGGTGTGGTCTCAGCGCCGGGGCCAAGAGGAACTTGACCGTCTGGTGGTCATGCTCGACAATTTTTCACCTGAGCAGTGCAAAACAGTGAGTGACCAAATGGAGGATCAGGGCATCCGTAACCACGTGGTGCTCGAGGCCAGTGGGGGCATTGTGTTTGACGAACTCAAATCATGGCATGAGTGTGGATTGGATGTCGTGTCCACAAGCGTGGTGAACCGAGGGGTTCGCCCCCTCGACATGAGCATGCTCGTCAAAGGCATGTGAGGCGATACCATGGACGACATTGCGGCCGACCCCAGCCATCCACGTTATGCCTCGTTATTGATGCGGCATCGACTTGAGATTGCTGCTGAAAAAGGGATGTTGGCGGCAAGTGCCATGATCGCCCATGGACGAGGAGAAGCGTTCGATTACCTCCTCGGTGAACGAACAACAACAAGCGCTCAAAGGGCAATTCGCCAGGCGCTCGCTTCGTTGCAAGCCGCTGAGAAACCGGTGCTGAGCATCAACGGAAACGTCGCTGCGTTGGCGTGCGATGAAATGTTGCGATTGGCCAACGCGTTGTCGTGCCCGGTTGAAGTGAACATTTTCTACCGAACGCCAGAGCGGATGGAAGCAATTCTCACCCACATGAACGAACGAAAGACCGAATTGGGCCTCGATGTGCCAGTTCTTGGACACGCCCCCGATGCTCGTATTCCCGGATTGAAGGGCCCGCGGGCTGCGTGCCACAGCGATGGAATCCTCGGAAGCGATGCCATACTTGTTCCACTTGAAGACGGCGACCGATGCCAAGCCCTCGTCGCCATGGGCAAGGAGGTGATTGTCATCGACCTCAATCCACTGTCCAGGTCGGCCCAGCAAGCAACGATCACCATCGTTGACGAATTGTCACGGGCACTGACCAGCATGCTGAATCTTGCTGATGTTGAGGGTCAAATCCAAAGCGACCCTGGTTACGACCATGTGGCTGTGCTCGAAGAGGGATTGAGTGAAATGCTCAACACAATGAAGAAACCGTGATTCAACGTTCCTTCAGTTTGTCAGCCAATCGGTTAGCAATGCTCATTCCAACCTCTGAACACGACGCTGTTCCACCAATGTCGTACGTGAGGGAAGTGCCGTCCTTGAGGTGGTCGCCCACGCTTTCGTCGATCAAGCGCCCGATGGCAACAAGGTCGTCATCGTTGGTCTTGCGTCCGAGGTAATCCATCATCATCTGGATTGAATTAATGGAGGCGATGGGGTTGACTTTGTTCTGACCTGCATGCTTTGGAGCCGAGCCATGCACTGGCTCAAAGAAGGCGTGTTCGTCGCCAATGTTTCCAGAGGCTGCCATGCCCATCCCGCCTTGGAGAACGGCTCCGAGGTCGGTGGAAATGTCTCCAAACATGTTCGATGTGACCACCGTGTCGTAGTGTTCGGGTGAACGTGTGATCCACTGCATGAACGCGTCAATGTAGCCGTAATCGGCTTCCGTTCCAGGGAATTGAGCAGCGACTTCGTCGAAGGTTGAACGGAACAGTTGGCAACCTCGGGTAACGTTGGATTTGTCGATGCAGGAAACACGGCGAACGCCATCGACGGGGGCGCCATTGCGCGTTTCGGCGATTTCAAAACCCATGCGGATCAACCGTTCTGAACCGGCCTTTGAAATTGGGCGGGGGTCGTAAGCGACCTCGCCCTCGAGGCCAGGGAAGGTCATTGGTTCGGGCTCGTATTCAGGCCGCCCCTGAGCTCGGTCAGCGGAACGTCGCAGAAGGGCGTGGTACAACCCCTCCGTGTTTTCGCGAAGGATGGTCATGTCGACCATGCCGGGTTCCCAAATTTGACGGAAGCCGCCGTGAATTTTGTGTGGGACGCCTTCGTAGAGTTTGATCGGGCGAACGTTGGCGTACAAATCCAATCCGCTTCGAAGACCAAGAATCACCGATCCACCTGCCAAATCACCGTTTGGAAGGCGGGCTCCAGGGTAGCCAATAGCCCCAAGGAAAATGGCATCGGTTTCGTTCTTGCAGAAGTCAAATGACCCTTCGGCCCATTCTTCGCCCGTGGCACGGTAGTGCTCTCCTCCACATGGAATCACGGTTTGCTCAAACCCGTGATTTGAGTGAACTTGAATGGTGTCCAAGATGCGTTGCGCCTCGAGGGCAACTTCTCGCCCCGTCCCGTCGCCTGGCAGAACCGTGATGCGATGGTCACTCATGCATTGGCGCACATGACGCTTCTACATGAACGCGACCCTCGTAAAGTGAAGAAAAAAGGTTTGAATTTGGGGGGTCAATCGCCGAATGCTCAAGGCTCCATCTCAACAAAAAACGTCTGCGGTTGTGAAGGAGCGAGGGGATGCTTCATAGGCTGCCAAGTGAGAAGATTACCCATGGCAGACGAGCACAAAAACGAGCAGCAACGCCGTGTCTCGGTTGATGACATGCCAGTCGAGGTTCGCCAACTCGCTGACGCCATGCTTGGCGTGAATCCACAATGGAACGTTCATGATTGGTTGGTTGAGCAGGCGAACTTGTCGATGGACCTTCTCGCGCTCGATTTGCTCCGTGAAAAGGTCATGATCGACCAGCGGTTGCAACGCTTGGATGACCTCGGAAGGCGTCTTGAAACAGATGAACGCAGTGAACCGGTTGAGGAAGATCCAAACCAGCGAAATTTATTTGATTGCTTCGATCTAAACGAGGAACACGCCCTTCGCGGGTTAGGAGAGCGAGCGACAACCTCTGCAGGCTCCGCCTCACTCACTGAGGAGGAACAGCATCCGTCCAATATTTTCCTGGACCTCTTGCCCAACGCCAACACCGATGACCCCTTGCTGGCCATTGCATGCCAGTCGGTGATCATTGGCATCGAACTCGAGGTGGCAAGAGGTGAGCCCGTGGCATCGTTGAAGGCTATTTTTACTCACACGCGCGCCTCGAACATCGAGGATTGGGAAACAGACGAAGCCTTGGATTACCTCTTGACCACGGGCATGGTCGTTGAAGTGGACGACGATTGCTTCATTTTGCTCCCGCCATGATGGGGCCCCCAGGCAGTCCCAACGACCGACTTTAGTGTGCGGGAGCGTATGTTTCAGTATGGGAATAGTAAAATCGGTCTTCTGGGGAAGCGCGGCGTGGTTTTCGGCAACAGCGATGATGGTGCATCCAGAAATGGCGTTAGGTTTGGCAATCGTTGTCGCCTTCTTGTCGGAATCGGCTCACCACAGTGCTGAGCTAAAGCGCATGGAGCGGAGTGGACGGCACGTCGCCTCGGAGCTTCGCCAAGCCAATGAACACGTCGAAAATTTGCAACGCGCCCTGACGCGTCGGCACATGGAATTGAACAGTGCCATCGAAGAACTTCAACGCCGCGACGCGGTCGGGAGTCCCGCCGCGCGGGAGTTGCTAAAGCGCCAAGAGGAGGCCATGACGGCAGCCTCCACCGCACTCGATGCAAGGCATGAGCGAAACGACGTGGTGTTCAACAGCATGGAACGGTTGTTGAACATGCAAGTTGAGCAAACGGCGAGCATGCAACGGGCGATGAGTGACCTCATTCAACACCTCATTTCCCAACCACGTGGTCATTTCACCATGAGTGACAGTGTCCTTGTTCAAGAACGGGGAACGCATGAACGAAACCTCTCTGACACCTTTGATGCGGTCAACGAGTGGTTGGAGAGTGAAGCGGTATCTTCACCATGAGGGCGGTGCTGCGTCAAGCATGGGAAGCAAAAAAGAAGGCGCTCAGAGAATTCTTGACGCTCAAGCCTCTTCACGTCAAGTGAAGAACCGCCTGCTGCCGGTCGCTGCAGCGATTCTTTTGATTGGCCTCGTTGTGGCGTATCTGTCCCGGTGGGAATTCGGACTTGCTACTGTCTTGATCTGCGGGCTGCTTTTGCAGTATGCCGTTGAACGAATGAACACACTCCTCGCGGCAAGCATCGCTAACGGACTCAAGGACATGGGCTGGGAGCACCCCGGCGAGTTCGATGAAGAAACGCTCAAGAAAATAAGAACCATCGCGGACAAATAGGTGAGCAGACGTGTCAGGAAACAAAGAATTGGTGAAACAATTCTTTGAGCGAGAACGGAAAAAACACCGTCGAACGGTCGTGCTTCGTTGGGTTGTCGTTGGAACTGCAAGCCTGGCGGTTCCGTTGGCATGGCAGGCGGGGAGTAATTTCGGAATCATCGCCAACGGTTTAGCAACTGGAATAGGATTTGGATGTGTTTTGGCCTTGCTTTATTGGATTGGCACAGACAAAAGAACCTTGGAAGAACGGCTGGGGAAGTTGCTCGACAACATTGAATTCGGTTGGGAAGAATTGCAAGGATTGGGCCTCAACGACGGTGAAACGGAACACCTGCACATCGCCTTTGGCACAACCGCCATCGGACGCCTCACGACCAATGAATCCTACCTCCGAACACGGGGATTTGATGAGAAAGGGCCAGCCTTCGGGGAGCTAGAAGCGCACATTGATGCCAGCGGCCAGCGCGTTGATCCGTTGATGCATGAGAGGGATTATGAGGGCCTGGAGGGTGATCTCGGAGTGGCTGAGCAACTTGTAGAAGAGGCCAATCAGCAGTATGCCGAGGAAGCTCAACGGCAATGGAACATCGCCGAAGCACAGGACGTGGACACCATCGAAGCAGGCGTTGACCGACTGGGAGATTTGGTGGCAACGGGATGGTTCGAGCGAAACGCCAAAGATGGGGCCGTTGAAGAGCTGATGAATTCACACCCGAAAGATGACTCCCCATAAGCATCTTCTAAAGCCGCCGCTCAGCACTTGCTTTCATGACGGTCAAAGCCATCCTCGTCGCTGGAGGTGACGGTTCTCGCCTTCGTCCATTTACCCACTACACACAAAAAACGCTCCTTCCCTTGTACGAACGTCCAGTGATTGACTATGCTCTAGGGACCATCCGTCGTGCGGGCATCAAAGACATCACGATCATCTCAAATCAATTTGTCGGGCAAATCGCCAAGCACGTTGGCCAAGGGCTCGCTGGCGAGCGAATCCACTACGTCATCGAAGAGAAACCCCTTGGCGTTGCTCACGCCTTGAATTTGGCGCGGCCTTACAACGAAGACGCCCGATTAATGGTTTATTTTTCTGACAACATCACGACCCTTGAATTCAAGGAACATGTTACGGCGTTCGAAGAAGCAAATCAAGCACCTGGATGCCTCATCATTGCTCGAGAAGAGTCAAATCCGCAAGCCTTTGGAGTGGCGGTCTTTGATCAGAAAGGGGCCATATGCGATATCGTCGAAAAACCGGACAATCCCCCTTCTAACCTCGCCATTGGCGGCATTTACATGTTCGATGAACTTTTTTGGGACCATCTTGACAGCGCCGTCAAACAGAAAGGTGAAGCCTTTTCAATTTCAGACATCACACGAAGGTACGTCAAAGCAGGTCAAGCAGAGGTGCTTTCGGTAGGGGCCGAAACGTGGTTCGATTGCGGCACACCGGATGCCCTATTGCAAGCAGGACAAATAGCAAAGGATGGGAAACTGGACCCCACGCCACACCGTTAGATAGGAGCGAGGGACATGAAGATTGGAATCATCGGAGCGGGCATGGTTGGGGGCGCAATTGAGCACTGCTTTGCTCACGCACACGAGTTATTTGTTCACGACCCGGCAAGAGGAACTGAGTTGAGCCACGTCATTGACAACGTGGACATGGCTTACATCGCCGTTCCCACACCTCCACATCCCGAAACAGGTGCGTGTGATACCCGCATTGTTGAGGAGGTGCTTGATGCGTTGCCGGAAGGGTTCACGGCCGTCATCAAAAGCACCGTCGTCCCCGGAACGACGCAACAGTACCACGAACGGTATGGCCATCTCAACATTGCGTATTCGCCCGAATTTTTGGTCGAGCGTCGCCGATTGGAGGATTTTGCCAATCAAGATATTTTGGTCGTGGGCACCCATCACAAAGCCGTTGCAGAAGCGGTGTTTCAGCAGCACAAGGAAGCGGGCGTTCTACGAAAGGAACACCTCTTCCAAGTCACGCCCACGCAGGCGGAATTGGTGAAGTACACAAAAAACACATTTTACGCTCTCAAAGTGATATTTGCGAATCAAATGTACGATATCTGTGAAGGAATGGGCGAAGATTGGTATGCGATTCGGAACATCATTACCGCCGACCAAGCGCAACCGATCGGCCCATCACACCTCGATCCCATCTTCGGGCTGCGTCGAGGGTTTGGAGGGAAATGCCTCCCCAAGGACAGTTCAGCCCTCGCCGTCCTTGCCGCTGAGTTGGGCGTGAAGTACGATTTCATGGACGCCATGCAAACCGACAATGTAGCGCTCCGGGAGAAGTTGACTGGGAAATCCAGTGACGTGGTGACCAATGACGACTGATGCGTGGGGTTGGCTTGACGAGCGGATACCTCGGGGCTCAATCGTCCGGTTCAGCCTAGCGGGAGGTTTCAACAGTTTCATTTTCTATGTGTTTTGGGCGGCCCTCATTGCTCTCCTGGCCAATGCCGATGTTCGAATCCTGTGGGGGGTTTGTTGGGGAGTCACGGGGGTCCTCGCCCATTTTGTTCATCGGTGGTTTACCTTTGACGATAGAAAGTCAGTGAAATGGACCCTTTCCACGGCGGTTCCAGTGTACGTTGTAAGTTTGGTTGGGTCGAGCATGAGCATCGGCTGGCTTTCCACGGCATACACAACCGATGTTCGCCTCATGGGGTTGCTGAATCTTCTCGCTTGGGGATTGATTGTTTGGTTGTTGATGCGGCTCTTTGTGTTCCAATATTCGCCTACAGAGCATGCGTCTCAAGAACATCGAACGGAATGACGTCCAAAGCCCGCCGGTGGGTTGCCTCCAAATCCACGGGGCAGGCTTTCCCTGCGTTCACGGCAAGCAACCATGTGCGAGCACAAACGCACCACGAGTCTCCCGCCTTTAGGCCGGGGAAGTTGAACTGCGGTGCCGGCGTGATGAGGTCGTTGCCCCTGTCACGAGCAAATTGAAGAAAGTCGTCGTTCAGCACGCAACAAACGGTGTGAGAGCCATGGTCGTTGTCGTCGGTGTTGCAACAACCGTCTCGGTACCAACCCGTCAGCGGGTCTTGCGAACATGGTTGAAGTTCGGTACCAAGCACGTTCACGCTGGGATCCATGACAAAACCAACATGCTCCGCCCTATGAACGCTTGTTCACGAATGCTTCACCGGGCAAAGATCTTCCTGATGCGGTTCCAGATGCCCGTGTGTTCCGAAGGCGATGTTCGACCGAGCAGCACGTCAAGTTCACCCGACCGGTCAAGATTGACCAAATCATCGAATCCCCCAACCGCTTGGCCATGAACGATGATTTGTGGGACAGTCCTTGCTCCTCCTGTTGCTCGAGCGAACGCACGCTGCACGTCCGGTGTGTGTTTCAACCGGCGTTCCTTGTAGATGACCCGTTTTGAATCCAGCAAGCGTTTGG
This sequence comes from uncultured Candidatus Poseidoniales archaeon, assembly GCA_964014905.1. GTDB lineage: Archaea > Thermoplasmatota > Poseidoniia > Poseidoniales > Poseidoniaceae > Poseidonia. Next base: position 9,891 of record CAXHCG010000043.1, read on the forward strand.
CTTGGACACAAGCACCACAGCCGCGATTGGTCCAAACAACAACCGATGAATCATCGCCCTGAACCATGGACTTCGGAGAGATGAAGCGGGTTTCAAGATTGGGGTCGGCAGGGGGGTTTTGTCCGTTGGGTTCATTGGGAAGAAGCACGAAAGCCCTAGCAATGCTACCCGATACGGTCCACAAACTCCCCAGAGAAGAACGGTTTGCCTATGCACGATTGCTGGCCTTCATGGCGCGAATTGACAACGAGCTTACCGTTGATGAGATGGCCATGTTTGAACAACGCCTCGGAACAGCGCTGCTTTCACCGGGGCAACGTGAATCAATTCGAGCCGCTTTGAAGAACCCTCCAAGCCTCGAAGAGTGCTTGGCAGATCTGTCTGGGGAAGCGGGCCGACTTGCTCTGCGAGACGCCGTAATGATGGCTGCTGCCGACGGGACCGTCGACGAGGATGAGCGCGAAGCGTTGGAAGACATCTCGGAGCACCTGGGCCTTCGTGAAGAGGCGGTCGAGGAACTCCTCAACTGGACTGTCAAGGGCTACAAATGGATGAAAGAAGGCTACGAACTTCTTGACACACTCGAGGAATGAACCCCTATGTTCCCCGATGGTTTGATCCATCGCTCCCCCCAAGAACGCGTGCGGTACGCCGAAATTTTGGTGTTCATCGCGGCGGCGGACGGGGAATTGGTTCGAGAAGAAATCGCCATGATAGAAGCCATGATGGGGCGCGCAATGATTCATCCTGAATCAAGGATCAAGATCCGTGGAGGATTTGAACAGCCCATCCCGCTCGAACAGTCGCTGGCCGACCTCGACCCGACGTTTGCTCAAATTGTTCTCAGGGACGCAGCGTTGGTGGCAGCCGTGGACGGTGATTACGACCGAAAAGAATTGACGGCCCTTCGCAAGATTGCCAAAGCGGCTGACGTCAGTCCCAAACAACTCTCTCAGCTGCTTGATTGGGTGACGGAAGGCTGGCACTGGTTCGAAGAAGCGAGCGCTTTTTTGGGGAAGTAACGGGCGTTTTTCATCCGTTCATTGAGAGACATCTTCAAAGAGAGAAAGCCGTCCCGTCGGTTTGGTGGGGACATTGCAAAACGGGGTTAGTGGATGGTATGCACGATTGGACCGATGCCTTGACAACCGCGAGCTCCAAATCGATATTTGGCTCACTACATGGGAAAAATCCCTCAGAACGTTTCAGCCCATCGCTGCCCTGCTCCCCGAAGACTGGCCAACTTTGCCAGCCAACCTCTTGACCGACCCCGGCCATGTTCTGGACCACCTTCTCGCTCGGCACGATGCAGAATCGGATGGTCGCTCACCGCGTGGCGCTCACCCAACACCCCCAAGATTGGCAGACGCCGTCATCTGTTCAGAAATGAAAGAGAACATGGTCAATCCAAAGAAACCCGTTCAACAGTCGAATTTCTTGATCAGCAATCTCCCCCCAGGTTTCCGCCAGCACGTCGAACAACTCAACCTACCAAAGGCCACCCAAGACAGTGAAGTCGACGACGAGGCTGAACTGCAAGCGGTGGATGAAGACAAACGTACCCTGAGCGGCATACCTCTGCCGGTGGCCGACACAGCTGCCGGTGGCGGTTTGTTTCACGCACGACTGATTCGCCGGCACGCCGATGCCCATGAAGACGCCGATCTTGAGTTGCGCAAGGCAGACAGCCGTCGCTTATTTTCAAACATTCAGCTCTTGGACGTTAACCCCTTGGT
>CAXHCG010000044.1:0-11580 GCA_964014905.1 uncultured Candidatus Poseidoniales archaeon
GATTATCAGCGGTCTCGTGGGCTCGGAGATGTGTATAAGAGACAGGTTAACCACGTACCCGTCCCCCATGTGCTGAAGCAGCTCATCCATGTTCTTCCCCTGTTTTGAGGAGGTAAGAAAAAGCTCCGTGCACCCTGTTGATGGCGGCGATTGATGGCTCCCTGATGAGGCGGACCCGGTTGAACTCGCTGCGTCAATGCGTCCATCGGCCACTTGTTGTGCGGCGTCCCTGGTTGACCACAGCATGCCGCTAAGGCGCCCGTGTTCGATCAGGTTTTGCTTCCGGCGAGGCACGCCTTCACCGTCGCGGGACCCGGAGGCCATACCGCCCTCCAGCACCCCATTGTCATGAATTGAAAGGATGGGATTCAGCACTTGTTGGCCCATGTTGTCGGACCAAAAGGACTCTTTTCGAACCATCTTCTCTCCGGTCATCGCCGAGGGAACAACCATCGAAAACAGAGGCGAGAACCCTTCGCTCGTCATCAGGACTGGCGCGTCAACCGGTTGGCTCTCTACCCGAAGTGGGTTTTGAGTTACTTGAGCCCAGTGTACGGCTCTTGAAACACAAGCAGGAATTTCAGGCAAAAGCGATCGGCTCGATTGACCTTGGTAGGAACTGGTGAGTTCCCCGTTCTCCTCGATGGAAACTTGCAAGCCGATGCCGTGTGAAGACGTCATCCCCGCAGAAAGAATGCCTTCGCTGTTCATCAAACACCCTGCCGTGGCAGAGACACCAACGCCACCACCGGTCACAACGGCTCGCTCGTCTAGGGAGTTCACTTCCGAGAGAACACCGTCGGCCTGCTCGAGCAAATCTTCCGGACTGAGGTCCAACACGGCACGGTCCAATCGTCCGCCAACGTGCACCGCTGGTTGTTCAGAAGGCAAAACAAAACCTTCGACAGAAGGGGACTTTTTTGCAATGGCCACGGCTTGTTCCACGGCTCGTTGAGCACCGGATACGTCGACGAGGTGAGCAAATCCAAATCGGCCTCCATCCACCACGCGCACACCAAAACCTCCTTCACCGCCACCGGCGGCCATGGTGATTTTTCCAGCCTCGATGTCCAATTGATGTCCATAGGACTGGAAACCAATGAGGTCCCATTGTTCAACACCGCTTGCTTTGCAAGCATCAGCAATGATGTTCGCATTGGCCAAAAGGCGGTCCTCTGCACCATCGGGGAGCATTTCATCCCACCAAAGCTTCACTGATTCGCATGACTGGCCCACCATCACCAACGGGGACCGTTTGGCCTTTTCCACAGAACCCGGGGGAGGCAAGCGACGCATCACGGGTAAGACCGTCAACGTTCTTCAAAATTTCAAGCGTCAAGCCACTCACGCTCACGTCTTTGAGCGGGCGGGTCAGCTCACCGTTTTCGATAAGCCAGGCTTCTTGAGCAGCGAATTGGAACGAGCCCCGCCCCGTGTCAACTTGCCCGCCTCGTGTTCCGCACGCATAAACACCGTACTGAACGTCTTCCATCAGCTCGTCGATATCGGCGTGGGTACCGCCGTGAATCATTGTGTTGCTCATTCGAACCAGTGGGTGATGGAGGCCATCTTGGGCACGCGCACCGCCGTTGGGATCAACACCAAAGTGGTGAGCGGTTTCTCGATGGTTCAGGTACTCGGTTAGAACCCCGTTCTTGATGAGCACCTTTTCTCGCGTGTTGACGCCTTCATCGTCGACCGGATAGGCTCCGAAGCCACCCATCATGGTTGGGTCATCAACAACGGTTACCAGTTCGTTCCCGATTTTTTGACCCAATTTGCCGTCAAGGCATGAATCCCCTGCAGCCACCAGGTCGGCCTCGCAAGGGTGCCCGAGGGCTTCGTGGATGTACACGCCTGTGAGGTCCTTGTCCGCGATGAGGGGCAATTTACCGGAAGGTGCACGCTCGGCTTTGAGAAGACGGAGGGCTGCACGCTGTGCTTCTTCTCCAAGTTGGACGAGGTCAGCCTGCTGGATGACCTCTAAGCCACCTTGGCCCCCATGTCGGGTTCGGTAAGACACCACTTCGCCGTCTTTTCGAGCCGTGACCATTCCGTTGATGAGGGAGCGTTGGAAAGACCAAACGCGGTCCATTCCTTCGGTCGTCATCAGTTCGGTGTGAATGTGTTCGTCGCTCCAACCTGTGCGCACAGAAACGATGTCGTCGTGGCCGCTTGCGCCTCGGTAGATGTCGTTCATGAGTTCCATTTTCTGGTCGAGTTCAGTGTGGCGAACATCGAGTTTTGATCGCCAATGGGTCTCATCTTGGATGATGGGCACCTCAGCCAGTGCTTTGGGGCGCTCCCCTGGTGAACGCCGCTTTGCAACCGCCTTTGCCAGGCGGGTTGTTGATTCAATCTGCTCGGGAAGCGAGGCGAGATCGGTGGTCGAATGAACCCCCCAAGCGCCGTCGGCCAAGACCCTGAGCGTCATCCCCAGTTCTTGGCCGGGAATGGCTTTCTCAAGCACGCCGTCGCGCATGGCTACGCTTGATTCGGTCAACGCCACCACGCGAACTTCGGCGTAACTGGCCCCAAAAGAGCGAGCTGCATCAAGGGCCTTGCGGACCTTGTCTTGATCCAAATATCGGCCCACTGTCGGGTGATGTCCATCGGTTTGCTTCGCTGCCATGACCATGCATCACGCACGAACAAGGAGCCTTTCAACCCTCCCATTAACGGTGCGATGAACTCTGGTCATCGGCCATGAGAACATGAGCAACCAAGGATTCCATTTGCCGATTCTCCCCCCACCCATCAAGGTCCACTCCGAGGCGAGCGGCACCCTCTATAGAAAAAGACATCTTGGCACGTATGATTGGCCATTCAAGAACCTCGGTAAGGAGGCCGACGTTATCCGAAAACGCCTCGGCCATTTGAGCCACGGGTTGAAGGTGACCCAAATCGTTCTCAACCCCTTCTGCAACAGGGAGGAAAAGCACCCATGCAGAGGATTGACCGGTTTGCAGACCGGCTCGTGAAAAGGCCTCAGAAATGTGGTGGGTGCCGGCCAAATACCTCAGAAATTCAGCGTCGATGCTTCGGGCGACCGTTCGGCCCCGAAGTTCATTTCGCGTGGCTTGAATCCAGGCAGTCCAGAGTTGATCCAGACTTTGTGCGGCATGCTCGCCCAACAACACCCAGCGTTCGCTTGGACGGTGTTGAAGAAAATGCTCGATGGCTTTTTTGGGCGTCATCTCACCAATGTCCACCTTGACGATTGGAAACGTTGGCGTGCTCATCAATCCATCCCAGCATGCCCTTTGATTTCAATCATGCTCAGCGCGCTCACCGTCCAGAGGAGCATCGTCCTGCCGCAAGGAAGGAGGGGCATCCTTTGCGGCTGACCGCTTGATCACGCGCTCAATTTCGTTGAAAATCTTGTCCAGCAAAATCGGACCCCAACCTCGCTGGGACAACAATTGATTGCGCTTTTTTGCTGACATACGCAGTACATCGTTGGGTTCACGAAGATCGAGGGCGGCAAGTTCCCGCGCACGCTGTCGACCAACATGGCGGATGTTGACCAATTGAAGCAGGTCAGCCTTGCATCCGTGGCGGACGCGTTGCTGGAGCACGCTGATCTGTTGGACAAGGTCGCCCACAACCGGAAGGTGTTCCTCTGCGAACACGTCATCGGTCAAGAGCACCTGCTGAGCACCAGCGAGAAGCCACCCCATCAGGTCAACGCGATGATGAACATCTCCGGGAAGGACGTCAAGTTCCTTCTCGAGCTGGCGCAAGGTCGTTTCATCCGTCCATTCTTCGATCATCCAGGCGGATTTGATGTCGCTCAACATAGCCTCAGCATAACCAGCTTCCACAAGGAGCTCCTGTTCGGTTGAGTTCGCTTTTAGCCAGGTTGGCGAATTTGTCTCAAAGTCTGCGGATTTCGCCCACAGTGAAACAAAATCTGGCGTGGCGACCGCCAAATGGAGGAATCCAAAATCGGTGACTGGGGCATCGTTGCGAACTTTTCGACGCACTGCTCGTCGTAGGCCACGACGCAAAATAGAGGCTGAGAGAGGATCGAGGTAGAGTTGGGTGACGCGCTCGCCCATCGCTGTTGCTTCGTAGCGCATGCTTGGGCCATCCTCTGCAACGGGTTGGGCCCAGCCGCCCGTCGATTGCAGATTGGTGGCTTTGGAGAAACCAAGCGCAGGCGAAGCGTGGGCACTGGTCTTGGATTGAGGTGAACGCCCCGGCCGTTCAGGCTGCCATGAGACCCCTTCTGTTTTGTGGGCGCTTGTGGCCCATGCCGGGACGGTGTCGTCCCATGCTTCTTCCTCGTCGAGGCCAGCATCGGCCCACCGGGGTGTGAAGTGTTCATCAAGGCCACGTTTTCGTACGAATCGCTCCTCCACCAACCAGTCGAGCATGGACGTCAATCGCTCTCGCAGTTGTGAAGGAGGCATCGACGCACCGAGAAAGGTTGAGGCAAAAAAATGCTCAATCGAGCCTTTGTGAACCAAACCGCCCGTGGCAATGCTGGCGAGAAGGTGCATTCGAAGGGCGGGTTCAGACGCTAATTTCGAAGAAATATCCTCGATTGGTCCAAAGAAATACCGATCCGAAACAGCATCCGCTACTTCCCATCCATCGGTGCCTTTGCAGTAGACCCATGCCTCTCCCTTGGTGTCGTATTTTGGCCGCCCGGCTCGGCCAAGCATTTGGCGGACTTCCATCACCGGCAAGGGGCGGCTCATGCCGTCGTCCCAACGCTTCAAATCCCGGACCAGCACCCTCCGAGCGGGGAGATTCACGCCAGCTGCAAGGGTGGGCGTGGCCGTGAGGGCAACCAAAAGGCCGGACTTGAAAGCCGCTTCGACATCTTTTCGTTGCGCATTGGTCAGCCCGGCGTGATGGAATCCAACGCCAGAGGAGAGGCATGACGCCAGCTGCTCGGCCAAATTTGACTGGCTTCTTCCGGCCAACCTTTGGGAAAGTTCCGCCAAGGCTGAAAGGCGTTCAGGGTCTTCTTTCACCAACCGCTTACGGACGCGTTTTGCCAAATTTTGGGCTTCGGATTGCGCACTTCGTCGCGTCCCAACAAACATCAGCACCTGGGCTTGTTGGTCAATCCCGTCGCTCACAACACTCCACACTGGATGGCTCTTCAATCCTTCAAGGTCTCGAGGAGCGCTCAGGTTACCGTGTTCACTTTCATCGCCAGGAGATTGTATTTTACGCGGTTCGACGTGGAAGTCGTGGAACGTTGCATATTCCAACGCTACGGGCCTCCAATCGGATTGTATCAATGCGGCATTGAGCCATTTCGCTAGTTCAGGTGAGTTCCCAACCGTGGCAGAGAGGGCGATAATTTGTGCGTCCGGCTTGATGTGACGAAGACGCGTGAGGTTAATTTCGAGGGTCGGTCCACGGCTGCCGTCGTTCATCAAGTGGAATTCATCTGCCACCACGCAACAGACATCGGCAACCAATTCAGAACGATGGCGGAGCAAGGAGTCCAATTTTTCGGACGTGCAGATGAGAATATTACAGTCGTCTATGTTCTTCGCTTCAGCGGTGGCATCGCCAATCCCTAAACCGACGGACAATCCCATGGCCTGACCGATTTCCTTCAAGTCTTCGTACTTCTCCATGGCGAGGGCTTTCAACGGTACGATGTAGATGGCCTTCGAGCGTTCATGACCTTCTGCAAGCCGCTTCACCATGCCCATGTAGGCAAGCAGGGACTTTCCTGATGCTGTAGGAATGGCAACCAAGGTGTTCTCGCCCCCGAGGATGGAAGGTATGGCCGAAGCTTGTGGCGGATGAAGGCGCTCTATGCCCCATTCATCCATGAGGAAGGTGGTGAACGATGGAGGCAGGTCAAGGGAAGAAACCTCGCGATTCTTCTCCTCCATACCGGTTCATATTGGGCAGCGGTTCAAAAGGACAACGCCCGCGACCTCTGCCGACACTTACAAGTCCCACCGGTCCGTGGTCTAAGCATGACCGACGAACGAGACGCAATGGTCGAAGAACGACTCTCTGTGTTTGAGGACGAACCAGATTTGAATGACTGGGTTGAAGTCATGTGCGGAGCGGCCATGGTCGTTCTGGGTATCTTTCACCTCGTTGAGCCCGGCAATCTCGTCGACCCCGACATCATGCGCTGGTTTGCAGCGGCCGTTGTCGCTGCTGGAGCGGTCTGGGCCGGGCATGGGCTCAAGGACATGGCCGTCAAGGAAGTCCGACGTTCGATCGCCCTCCTCGACATGGTAAACAACGATCAAGGCGTTGACACAGGCCTCATTCGAGACGTCCTTTTGAACCAAGAAGCGTACAAGGAGTTCCTTGTCCACGCTTACGAATCCGCTTGGGAAGACGGCATGATCACCGAAGCCGAACTTGCTGAGCTCAAATCCTTCCAAGAAGCGCTTGGCATCAGCGACGAGGAAGCCGCAGACCTCAACGTGAAGGCGGCCATCAAATCGGCAGCTGCCGATGGTGAAATTTCCAAAGATGAAGCCAAATCCATCGAGGCCGCCGCCAAAGCCGCAAAGATGTCGGAAGCTGACACAGCCAAAGCTGTCAGCAAAGAATTGGACAAGAACGACGAGGACTGATCAGTCCCAATGAACGTCTGACGACGGAGCATAGGACTGAGCCAACTGTTCTGCCTTGCCTTTTCGTTGCACTTCCACGTAGGTTGCTATCAAGCCCAAACTCAAACCGGCGAGCATCAAGGCCCCTCCGTAGGGCACCAGCCCAGTCGCACCTTCAACCCCCCAAGCCGAGGGGATGTCGCGGCTGTCAAAACCTGTCGATGGCAAGAACATAACGTCCAGTAAATCCAAATCGCAATCGCACAGTGAAATTGAGATTCGATTTGGGAAGAGGGAAGCCTGGAGTCGAACCCAATCGTTTGCGTCGACCGTAGAAGGGCGCGTGGCCCAGGCAGGGGCGGCGATGGAGCCACTGGACGGAGCAGACACCATTTCAACGTCGATGTGGAACACGGAGGATGTGGGAGGTTGCTCAACCACCAGCATGGCTTCCAACATCAACAAATCCAGCAGCAGTGAACGCCCAGCCAACAAAATAAATCGAACGGTTTGGTCCTCCAACATCCCTTGTTGCGTTTGCTGAGTTTCTCCTTCAAACACCTGACCGAAGATGACTTGATCGAGCCGAAGCGATTTCAATTGAGGGACAACAAGTTGCCAGCGTCCATCGTCCGTGGGGATGGCCTCCTCAATGTCGAGTTTCAATTTCAGGCGTTCCCCTTCCAACATCCCCCACGTCGCGCCCGTGTGGGTGTAGAGTGTTTGCTCAGGGACACCCTCTGCAGAGACGTCCCAGAGTTGTTGAAGACGCATGTCCAGCAACTCTTCAATGGTGATTTCGTCTGGATGTTGAACCTCATCCACCATGGCCCAAATCGGGTGGACTATCCCGCCTACAATCAGCATAAGCACCCCGGGAACAAACAAACCAAAGCGCACACCATAGGCAGTCGTGGGGCGCAAAGCAACCCCCGAAAACAACACCAACATCATGATTGAAACCATGAGCAGCCCAAAGCCCTGGTCGTTCAAAGAAAGCGGTTCGTCGGTATTCCCGACCAAGGCAGCGCCCTGCGGATAGTAGCTTGCTGATGTGAAACCGGTCGGGTCGGTGGGCCCCATTCCTTCGTAGCCAAACACACCCGTCCAAACATAGGGTTGAATCTTCTCAGGTGAGCCGTGCATGCACAAGGTGTAATCTCCCGTAGGCAGCGCCCGCCACCGGTACGTGATTCGCAACGATTCTCCATCGTCGTCCACCACAATGTCGGGCGTAGGTGATAGGCGACCTGCTGAAGTGATCAAGTCTGGAATTGGATGGGGTTGTTCAATCTCAATCGGAACGAGTTCCCACTCAACCAAGAGACGAAGCACCTCATGGGTTTCAACTTCAAACGCCCAACAATCATGGTCAGCGCCCACGAGGGCCCCTTTGTGGACGTCCTCAAATTCCGTCGCAACCGGTTGCGTGGTTGAGGAAGGTTCGTCCAAATCAACAAGCGTGGCATCAACGGACCATGGAATGTTGAAACGGAGGAATGACGGACCACGCATGTTGAGTTCCCATGTCCCTGGGCGGTCGAGGGTCACTGAAAAGATGAGGCGGACCGGTTCGTCTTCCCACAGGACTCGGCCCTGAGAAAGGTCGAGCGGTTCATTTTCGAGACGGTAGCTTGAGGCGGCGAGTTCAGGCAGTGTACTCGCATCAAAGGACCAATCGTTGATGTTGTTTCCAAGAACCAAGCGCACTTCCATGGCTGGCCGAAACAGGCTTCCTGCTTCCGTTTGATGCTTGAAGTCAATCTCAAGTTCGTCAAGCACTTCGGGAAGAAGAGCAATATGCTGCTGAACGGGATCCATGACGAACTCAAACGTGATGACTTCGGTTTGTACAACGTTGGCAAAGGTCTGTTCGGAGATTTGCTCCTCCCCGATGGGTGTCGGTGTAAGCACGCAGTCGTTGTCGGCGCGACACGAGAGAAAGAGGTCGCCTTCTTCTTCTGTCAGTTCTGCTGACGCCAATGCCACAAAGGGATGAGCGGATAAGGAAAAAAAGCAAATGACCCACAACACACACCGTACGTGGTGAAATGCAACGTGCTTCATCATCCCCACCAACCAGCCGGAGTATTTCATTGAATGTCCTGCACAGGTACATCAACAAGAACGGTTTTGCAGGCTTTGCAAAGGTAGCGTCCCGACCCTCTACGCTGGCGAGGATAACGCTGCTCACATGTCGAACAGACCCAGTGCCATTGGGCACGTGCGAGCCGGCGAGCATGGGTGAACGCCTTTCCTTGGTGGGCGGCAACCCTGTCAGGCCAAAGGCGCTCGAGGTCCCGAAACGTGGCATCATGCGCCCGGTTTCCCAACACGTGAATGAACTCATGAAAGAGAACGAAAGCAGCATAGGTGCGCCATTTTTCAACAAGCAATTCAGGATGAAGGTCGACGACTTGGAGCTCAAGCGAACCATCGGATTGCCTTTGCCAACGGGTAGCTCCGTGCCGTTGTGTCGCATTGGACCGAAGCACACCGAGGTTCACGTTCGCCAGCAAATCTGCCCCCCCAGCCTCAAGCATGTGCAACGCTTTCATGACCCGCAAGACTTCATCCCTTAACTCCTCGAGGGAGGTCTGCTGAGCGAGATTGGCCCTCGGCATCGACAAACCTCACGACCAACGGTGGTAGGCTGGATGGCCTTCTTTTACCGCAACAAATAATCCGCTACCGGTTGCACAGACCTTACCTGCAGCCTCCATGGTCAATTCAACTCGGACGCGGTCTTCGAGCACTTCAGTGGATTTTGCCATCACGGTCAAGGTTTCACCTAACGGTGTTGGTCGGCGGAGTTGAACATCGTACTTCGCCGTGACCGTGCACGGGGGTTCTTCCAATCCCTGTTTGTCCATCAAAGCGATGGCCGCGGCCCAATTCCCATGGCAATCGAGCAACGTCCCAATGATGCCCCCGTTGACCATGCCTGGAAAGGCTTGATGATGCTCTTCAGGGTTAAATTCCATCTTCAAGCCTCCCTCGACGCGGTAAGATTCAATCTTCAAACCATGCTGATTGGAAGGTCCACACCCAAAGCAAATGGAGGTTGGTGCATAGATTTGCTGAACGCTTGGTCCCCGCATGGGGTTTGCACGCCTCATCCGATTGATGGTTCTTGCCTTGTGGGAAAACGGAGCGTTCATGACTGAACGACGTTTCCCCGAACCATGGCGAGGCGGAAAAAGAAAACCGTCAAGAAAGTCCGTGTTGCTCATGAGTTGCCAAAACGCCGCCGCATCGTGATCGAAGAAGCCATGAAGGCCCACCAAACCGAGGACAGGCCTGAATGGGACCGTTCCTCGGGGTGGGGTGATATTCGCTTTTATCGGAAGCGAATCAAAACCGGCACCTTGCGCACCATTCATTTGCCGCTGTTGAACGTGAGTCTGGGCGACCCGTGGCCCGTACCGGTTACCGTTATTCACGGAAGCCGTCCTGGTCCGTGCATCACCGTCATTGGTGGCATCCACGGCGACGAGTTGACCGGTCCTTCGACCTGCACCCACTTGCTCAGCAATGCGTTCACCGATGAAGGCAAGCCACTTGACCCGAAAAGCCTTGCAGGAACCCTCCGAATCGTCCCCGTGGTCAACTTGCCCGGCTACCGCATGAAGTCCCGCTATTTCCCAGACGGAAGGGACCTCAACCGCCAATTTCCTGGCGACCCTGGCGGGTCAACCACACGGCGAGTCGCCCACCAAATTTGGACCCATTTGGTGGAGGACAGCGACGCCATCATCGATTTGCACAGCGCAGCCAAGGGACGCACGAACATGCCCCAGGTGCGCTGCGATTTGAAGCATACAAGTTCATACTTACTTGCAAAATCATTCGGCATTGAACTCATTCTGGATTCCATTCCAACCAAAGGAACACTTCGGCGTGCAGGCAACGCGGCTGACATCCCGGTGGTCACCTACGAAGGAGGGGCGGCGGATACCTTGGGCGACCAATCCGTCAAAGTTGCCGTCCATGGCGTCATGAACGCTTTGCGCTCCATGCGAATGGTCCCCGGAAATCCGCAACGGCCGAAGTTCCGAATCATGGCCAGCGGCTCAACATGGCTTCGTGCGGCAGAAGGTGGCCTGTTGGACATGTTCGTCCAAGCTGGCAGCGTGATGCGTGAAGGCGAGGTGGTGGCGACCATATCGGACCCGGCGACCCCGGGGATGACGGTGGACATCGTCGCCCCGGAAGACGGTCTGATCATCGGTGCGGCCACCAATCCATTTACGGCAGCAGGGATGCCAGTTGGTCATTTTCTCCCCATCTCGAAACATTTTGCTCTTCTCGAGGAGCAAATCGATGAAAATGGACAGTTCATCGTCAACGGAAGTCAGGAAGAACGTGTGTGGCGAGAAGAGCACGAAATCAGCGAAATTTCACTTGATGGTGAATGGAGCGGAGGAGAGGTCGATTCGGAGTGGATTGGCTCAAAACCGTCCGGCAGCGAGAAGGAATTTGAAGAAGAGGAAGCCGAGTGATCACGGGGAACCGTAGGCAGCGACAGCGGCGTGAATCTCTTCGTCGAGCATGTTCCGCTTTTGGCTCTTGGCCACTTCGAAAAGATGAGCAACCAGGTCGTCATCAGCCTCGATGCCCTGCTGTTCCAACCACCAAATGATGTTTGAACGTCCAGACATGTGGCCGATACGAATCACCTGCTTCAAACCGAAATCTCCTGCGGGAACACCCGAATACACTCGGTCTGCCAGCCAGTCATCGCCCTTCCTCATGGCCTTGATGACCGCCGATGCGTGCACACCGGTTCCAGTTTCAAAAGCATCCTCTCCGAAGACCGGATAGTTGCGAGGCAATGGAACCTCAATGTATTCGTTGGCCTTTTGCATGTAGGTATCCAGCAAGGTCAGATCGTTGTCGATGATGCCCATGAGTTTGAGGTTAACCAGGGTCTGGTCGATGGGAGCATTTCCAGCTCGCTCACCCACACCAAGGGCCGTACCATGAAGAACATCAGCCCCCGCTTCAAGCGCAGCGAGGTCTGTCTCTT
>CAXHCG010000045.1:0-11321 GCA_964014905.1 uncultured Candidatus Poseidoniales archaeon
CCAGGTCGATTTTTTGGTCCATGTAAACCACCGATATCAGGGCGATGGCGGCGACACCGACGCCAGACCACACGGCGTAAGCAACGCCGATTGGAATGTCTTCAAGGGTGAGTGAAAGAAAGTAAAACGCCGCCGAATAACCAGCGAGTACGACGAGCGAGGGCATGAGTTTGGTGAATCCTTCGGTGGCTTTGAGCGAGGCCGTGGCCGTGACTTCTGATGCAATGGCAAGGCCCAGAAACAACCAGGTTCTCATGCCGTTAGGATGTCTGCCAAGTACTTGAACCCCAACACCCGTGTGGATGGCGGATAAACGCTGTACTGCAGAGATGCGGGGGGCAGGATTCGAACCTGCGAACCGATAAGGAATGGGACCTAAACCCACCGCCGTTGACCAAGCTGGGCGACCCCCGCGCAAACTTAGGCCGGTGACATGTGGATTTCAAACCGCCGATGCTGTTTGCCTCAAGTTCTGAGCTTGAACCCCGTACCGGCCACGACCATGGCGAGTTGGTCGATGGAGATTGACTCGTTGGTGATGACGATGCCAGAGTGAGTCTCATGTGAAATCACGGCTTGTAAAACACCAGGCGTGGCGTTGAGGGCGTTTGTGAGGCGTCCCGAGCAACATCCGCAGGTCATGCCGTCAATGCTGAGTTTGTGGGTTGTTCCTTCCATGAAACCCCCACCACCCTTGCCTTTCTAAGGTCTTGGATGCGGTGAACCCTCTGAGCCAGATTTTGGACCTCATTGGATTGGCTGGAAACCCCCAAAAAGACCCATTTTGGCGGTTTAAACGGGATATCCACGGTTATCTTTTTATGGACTGGGAAATGAAAATTTTCCATATGAATCAGCCTAACGGGCAGAAAACATTCGGGACCAGCATGTCCTTTGATCTCGAACTTCCGGCGGCAAGAAAGGCCCGGAAAAAGAAGGAGAAGGGATTCAGTTCGCAACCCGCAGACCAACCGGATTCCGGCGATGTCGATTGCCCCGGTTGCGGTCATGGCATCTCAAAAGACACGTGGCATCAGGCACTGGTTGGCTTCGTTTCTGGTGCTCGTTCGTACGCCATGGGTGAGCCAGTCCGCGGCGACGTTGTTCAGACCCTCCGAAACACCGTCTCCAACATGGAACTTCCTCAACCGAGAGATGTGTGGGAGTTGAGCATTGTCTCCCGTTTAACCAGTGAATTTGACCTTCTTCTGCAAGAGGGTATCGAACAGGCCTTTGTTGACATGGGCGAACTCTACACACGAGAAGAGGTTGATGCCTACGGGGCACGGGTTCAAGCCGAGGCCTTTGCCCAAGCAGAGCAACACCTCGCCGCAGAGATTGAGGCGGACCTGAGGGCCGGGCTTGAACATCAATTGCGTCGAGAAATCGAACAGGAACTTTGGAAGCAGTTCGATGAGGAACTTGCTCGCCGCGCTCAAGATTGAGTGTTAAAATTCACCAGATCGTAGGCTTGCTCCCGGTTGCCACCAGCGCAACACCAGTGAATTGCTCACCACGCTGACCGATGAGAGCGACATCGCTGCGGCTGCAAAAGCAGGCGGAAGGAGCCACCCTGTCCACGGGAACAACAGCCCCATGGCGAGTGGGATTCCAACGAGGTTGTACACGAACGCCCAGGCCAAATTGCTCCTGATTCGCGTCATCGTTGCCCGGCCAAGTTCGAGCGAAGCAACAGCGTCAGCGAGGTCGTTGCGCACAAGAACAATGTCCGCACTCTCCAAAGCGATTTCACTGCCCGCCCCCATTGCAATCCCGACATTGGCTACGGTCAATGCAGCAGCGTCGTTGATGCCGTCTCCGATCATCGCTACGACCCCTTCCTCTTGCAGGGTGCGTATGCGCTCCGCCTTCTCATCGGGCTTGACGCCTGCAACAATTTCGGTTATTCCCACGGCGTCAGCCACCGTTTGTGCCACCTCTTCTCGGTCGCCGGTTAACATGACAATACGTATGCCTGCTTGTTTTAATCGGCGTACAGCGGCTTCGGATGTCTCTCGGATACGGTCGCTGAACTCAAGCCAGCCCAGCAGGCGCTGTCCTTTGGCCACGAGAACCACCGTCGTTCCCCGACGGGCTCGCACGGCGATTTTTTCCTCAAGGTCTTCAGGCAGGTTCGTCAACCGTTTCTCCATGAGTTCGACGTTCCCGACCGCTACCGCTTCTCCTTCGAGGGTGCCGACGAGTCCGAGGCCAGGCAAGGTTTGGACGTCCTCCACTGCTGGCCTTGCATAGCCGATGTTTTCCCATGCGGCGTGAACCGCACCGGCGAGCGGATGGGTGGATTCAACCTCCAAAGCAGAGGCCAAGCAAAGCAATTCTTGCACGTCGCTGTCAAGCAGTTCAATGTGGCTGACACGAGGCGAGCCAGCGGTGATGGTTCCAGTCTTGTCGAGCACGACCGTGGAGGTAGCGTGGGCTTGTTCGAGCGCTTCGATGCCTTTGATGAGCAAGCCAAAACTCGCTCCGCGTCCCGTTCCAACCACCAAAGCGGTTGGTGTAGCAAGCCCAAGGGCACACGGGCAGGCGATGACCAGCGTGCTGACCAGGACCATCACGGCCATTTCACTTGACGCCATGCCGCTGTTGGGCGCCAACGTTTCGGCCATAAACCACCACACGGACGCGGCGACCAAAGCGGCCACCAACACCATCGGAACGAAGACCGCCGAAATGCGGTCCACGAGGCGTTGAATCGGTGCTTTCCCCATCTGGGCCTCATCAACCAGTTCGATGACTCTGGCCAACATCGTATCACCAACCAAGGCAGTCGTTCGCACCAGAAGGGTGCTGTCGAGCACCGTCGTTCCTGCGGAAACGGTGTCGTCTTCCTTCTTTCGGACGGGGAAGGATTCGCCCGACATCATCGATTCATCGAGCATGGCGGTGCTGTCTTCAACCACGCCGTCGAGCGGAACGGTCTCACCGGCACGAACCTTGAGCAGCGTCCCGCGCGGTATTTCCTCGATCGGTGTCGCTACGGTCCCTTCCTCGACCACCACCCACGCTTCGTTGGGTTGCAAGCGCATGAGGCTGTGAACGGCATCGGTTGCTTTCAGTTTGGCTTTGGCTTCTAGGTAGTTTCCAAGCAGCACAAAAGCGATGATGAAGGCTGCACCATCGAAGAACACGTGCTCTGCTTCGCCAACGAACGTGGGAACGGATGGAAGAACAGGAGCGAGGGTGACCAGTGTCGACCACGCCATGGCAACGGTTGTGCCGAGGTGAACCAGCACGTCCATGTTGGCGGTTCCACGTCGCAATGACGCCCATGCTTGGCGATGGAACTCTGCTCCTGATACAACATAGACGGGCCAGGCGGCGAACATGGCGAGGGCAAGACGAGCGTCGAGCGGGCCAGCGCGACCAAGATCGTCAATCAGCATGGAAAGAACGAACACGGGAACGGCCAAGGCAAACGCTAGAGCGACCCGTCGACGTTGATGGGCTACACGCTCTTCGTTGACCCGACGCGTGGTGAGGGCTGGAAGAAGTTCACCCGCTCCAAAACCCGCGTGTTCCACAGCCGCGATGCACGCCGACCGCTGCGTTTCTGAAACGGACTCGCGGAGCCGGACGATGGCTTTCTCAAGCGGAAGATTGACGCTGACGCTTTCGACGCCATCAACCTCCGAAAGCACCCGTTCCACCGAGGCCACACAGGAAGCGCACGTCATCCCAGTGACGCTCAGCGAGAGTTGAAGATCGTCCATGTCATTCACCCGAGATCGCACAGCATTCCATCAGTTGGCAAGATCCTTTGTCAAGGGTAACACATCCGCACCCGCAGCTGCACATCCAGCCTACGCTGTCCCAACCTTTCCCACCCTCTGCTCGGGTGTAGAGGCGTTTCATCTTGCACCCGCATTCACAGCGCTCAGCGACAACCCTTGGCATGGTTTTGCCAAGAATGTAGTCAATATAAACCCGCTGTTTTGACTACATAAATTGCGGGAGAAGGGTTATACCGCCTCCTGCCCAGTTTCCTTTATGGACACCGAGGCCTTCCTTTTACGATTGGATTCGCACCGCCAAGCAGGGCGCGTGGACGACACCGCCTTTTCACGTGTCGCTGAGCACGAGCGCAGCCTGGCAACAAGCGCTCCCGCCTCCATCGTCATCGACGATGGTCTTGCGGCCAGTGAAGCGGATTTCGAGGCTACCGGAGAGGGCTCTCAACTCGCTGCGAACAGCAAACGATTCAGTTTAGGTGTCGCCGCTGCGATTGGCGCCACGTTGATTTTGGTGGGGATTGGCCTCTTGACCTCACTCGTGGATGATGCCACTGGCCTCGACCTGGTCATACCGCTCTTTGGTCTCCTGGCGGGACTCGCTTACTTTGCACCGAACTTGGAGGTTGAAGGCCGGGCCGAAGTGTTCGTCGGCGAGGCACGGTCCATTCTCTTTGGTGTGGCGTCAATGGTCGCTGTTATGTGGTACATCACCGTGACTGTCGACAAACCACGGTACGAAGACTTCGGACCATTGAACATGTTTGCGTGGGGTCCGATGTTGGCCGTGGCTTTTGCAGCCGTTGGCTTTGCTCGAAAAATGAATGCTTGGGTTTCCTACTGCCTTTCGTGGATTCTCTGGTTTTATCCCTTTGCGTTTGCTTTTGAGCAAAACGCAGACGGGGAATTCTTCAGCGTTCTGATCATCATGGCCGTTCTGAGTTATGCGATGGTGTCTGAGTATCTGGATGAGAAACGAACGGCTGGCTCGGGTGTACAAGCCGCCTTTTTGGGCATGATGTGGGGCATCATGGCATGGTTCACCCTTGAGGAGTTTGACGACCTCATCAACAACGACGTCATCTTGCCCTTGGCTTACATTTTGGGTTGGATGGCCGTTGTGGAAGCGGCGAGGAGGTATCCCACCTTGCTGACCTCCAGGAGGTATCCAAACGGGCAGAACAAAGGATGGATAACGACCCTGGGGCTCTTGGTGTTCTACACCGGTATTCCTCTGTGGTTCGGTTTCATGCTCGCCGATTCCATCGGCTTGGAAGAGGTGGACGTCGGTGGGTTTGACCTCTACCTTGGCTGGGTGTTTGGCCTTCTTGTCCACGCCACCATGGGGCTTCAGTTGTTCGGATGGCAAGCGGAAAGCGTGGTGGTCAAACCCTCGCTCACCGAACCCGGCCCCTTCGCTGGGAGCGTGTTTTTCCTCATGGCCTTCGTGTGGTTTATCTTTGGAGCCGTTGATTTCCTCGAAGACCTTGCCGGCTACCTCTTCCTCCCCTTGGGCTTGCTCGTGCTGTTGATTGGAACCCGGCGGTTGATCGGCAGTTCAGATTCACCTTCCAATGAAGGTGGCCAGTTGGCAGGTGTCTTGGAAGACTCCTGAAGTGCCAGTGTGGTCACTGCTTCATGGTGCATGGCCCAACGGACGAGACTTACATCGGCGACAAGTCGAGTGTGCCGGACCAGAGGTCAAGGCCACGGAGACGGCAGGGAAAGCGTTGACCGAGGCGAAGCACGGTGGGATGTTCTCCGTTGTGGTCGGGCTCTGCAACCGACACCTCCAGCCCGTGTTCGTCAACGACAAGGCGCCGTTTACCACCGAGCTGGCGCAAATGCATGCGTCCCGATACGGCGCCGTCGTCGGCTAAATCAAGGAAAATCCAAGGTCCTCGCAGACCCGTGACTCGGGCGTTGTAGGAGGTGACAGCGCCTTCGTTGGTTGGCTCCTCATCACCGATTTTCCCTCCTTTGAGCAAATGGACGTGGTAGGCGTTGGCAACCAATTCCCACTCCATTCGTTTGGCAGAGAGCCCTCGCTCGCTGCAATGCTCGGCCAAATCGGCGGTTTCGTTTTTGTCGTGAACCCACGCTCGGCCGTGAACGTGTGCCTTGAGTTGTCGGTGCGTCATCAAATCGGGATAGCGTCGAATGGGCGAGGTGAAGTGGACGTAAGCATCCAGATTGAGACCAAAGTGGCCTCCGTTCTCTTCGCTGTAGCGGGCCCGCTGCATCAACTGGAAGAGGCCTTGGTCAACGATGCGCCGCGTGGTCTCCGTCAGGTCACTGGCGGCGGCCTGAGCCTCTTGAAGAGAAGCGAGAATACCGTTTCGTGCTTCAGGGTCGATGACGCCAGCAAGGTACGGGAGCACCGATTCCTCGGTGGGCTCTGAGGTTTCCATGCCCGAGAGGTCAATGCCTCCTCCACCGAGGTCGGCCCAATCACCCAACAGGTTAGAGAGTTCATCGGTCTCGCTCTCACCGTGCTTGCGAAGGCTGGGCATGGGGAGTTGGATGCCGATGTCCAGCGCACCAAGTTTCGCGTTCAAACCCTCCACTTCCGGGCGGTCGGGCGGAGCATGACAGCGCCACGGCAGAGGGGCGCCGGCAGAACCGAGTAAATGGCCAACGGCAGCGTTGGTGGCCACCATGAAGGACTCGATCATGCGGGTCGCTTTGTTGGGCCACTTCACTTCAACCCGAAGTTCGTTATCGCCATGAAGTCGAGGGCGCAACTCTGGATTGTTCAGGTTGAGGCGAACTTCACGGCTTTGCCAAACCCCTGCGAGGGCCAACATGTCATCGTATTCGTCGGTTTCAAGCACGTCGCCGTAGGCAACGTTGGCCTTCACGTGGATGACCGCCTCGTAGGCCGTTGTCTCAACGACGGTGTTGTCACCGTCAAGGTCCATGCTGACCACCATGGCGAGCCGGTCAACGTTCGCACGAAGGGAACACAATTCATCGGCCAATTTTGGTGGGAGCATTGGCAGTACGGTGTGGGGGAGGTAGACCGAGGTCGCCCGTGCCGCCGCAGCATGGTCGAGGGAGGTGCCAGGCCGAACATAGTGGGCCACATCGGCGATGGCGACCCACAACGTGCGCCGGCCTTGTTCTTCCGTCAGGCACACGGCATCGTCGAAATCCTTGGCGTCGGGGGGGTCGATGGTGACGAGAGGGAGGTGGCGCAGATCGGTTCGTCCCGAAGCAACCTCACCATCACCGTCCACCTCGCCCAACTTTTCGGCATGGTCAACCAACGAGGCATCATAGGTGCGCGGAAACGGGTTATGTCCGTCCTTTCGTCGAGCCTCCAGTCGAGCGTCGAGCAGTTCCCTGGTTGTCCAGCGACCGGCCATCATCATGAGCAGCGCCATGGCTGGCTCGTCCTCCCGAAATCGTAGTCCTGAGCGTCGGACCGCGCACTTTCGGGCCTCGTGGAGGAGGTCAAAGCCCTGCATGGCGGTGCAGCCCTGCTCGTCGAGAACGTAGGCCTCCGGAATCGGTTTTCCAAGCAGCATGGCTTCCCACACTTCCTCAAGAAGCGCGTACATCGCTGCATCTTCCGCACCGCTTTCTTCCTCAGAGAGGGGGCTTCGTCCGTGGAACGGCGTCGCTCCTTTTCCAGCGTGCCGGCTGAAGAAATTCTTCCATCGGTTGGCCGCTGACTTGAGCGTTTCAAGGGAAGACGATGTTCGAAAGTGGACCGTTTTGTCCTCCCCAGCGAGCAGGTACGTCCCTTCTTTTCGACCGATGGCAAGCGCTTCCTTGACTTTGCTCAGCAGGGCGCGTTCGGCCTTGGTGTCCGCTCGAAATTGTCCTGCGAGGTTTTCTTTTTTTGCGAGGTAGGCTGCGATGGTTTCTCCTGTCCAATCTCGGTTCCAGTCTTCGTCGCTGAAGTGCTGAGTGACTCGGCGCCACAAGCGCTCGTCTGGTGGAGATTGCGGGCCTTTCTTGGCCTTGTGTTGGCGGTTGTTCTTCCGCCCTCGTCCACGGTGTCGCCCTCCCGCCATGGTGAAGGGTTGGGTTGAGATTAGATGAACTCAACGATTCACAAACCGGTGGAACCGAGGTCGTTCAACGCCTTCCGTTGTTCTTTTGTGAGCGCCTCAGGTTCTTCAAGGACAAATTCGAGGGTCAAATCCCCACCGTTGTAGCCTGCCTTGCCCATTCGTCGGCGATCGCCCACTTGAGTTAGAGGATCAACGGATAAGTTGCCCGTTTTGCCCGAAAGCAGTTTGACACTCACTTTTCCACCGAGCATCATGACCGAATATGGAACGGGCACTTCCATGATGAGTTGGTCGCCCTCCCATCGGTAAGCTTCACCGGCATCGATGCGGACCGAGACCACCACGTCGCCTCGCTCACCTTCAGGATGGTCGTGACCTTGCCCCTTGAGCGTCTTTGTTGTGCCGTGAGTAACGCCTGGATTGAGCCGGAGCTTCATGGTCGTGCGCTTGGTCTCCATGCTGGTTCCTTGGCGCTTGAACCGCTTGTATGAAAACGTGAATTCACCGCCTTCTTCGGCCTCTGCCATGGTCAGGTCGAGGCCGACGTTGATGGTGGCGGCCTTGGGCTGTTGTCGGGGGGCTTGTCGCGATGGCTGCCGTGGCATACCGCCCATGCCGCCACCCATGCCGCCGCCAAACATCTGTCCGAGGAGGTCTTCGATCCCGCCGCCACCCATGCCGCCGCCACCCATGCCGCCGAAATTCATCGAAGGGCCACCTCGGCCACGGCCTCCGCCGCCAAACATGTTGCGCATCTGTTCCTGCTGGTCGAATTCTCGTCGAGCCTCGGAGGTTCCTATGGCGTCGTAAGCGGCCTGTACTTCCTTGAATTTCGCCTCCGAACCTGCATCGCCTTGGTTTCGGTCTGGATGGTGTTGGCGAGCCAACTTTCGGAACGCACGCTTGATTTCTCCATCGCTGGCTTGGCGACTGACTCCCAAGACCTCGTACGGGTTTCGTTCTGCCATCGGGCTGGGTTCAACCTCCGCCCCACATCAACCCTCTCTTTGGGAGATTTGATGTGTGTAAACCTCAATTTGGGGGCCAAGAAGGCTGTTCCGATGGCGCTGGTTGCGACGGTGGTGCGGTTGGTGGTTGAGGTTGTGCAACCGCCGCCGGTTGCACCAAAGGTGGAGTTTGCGACATGGGTTGCGCTGGCGGGAGGGGTTGGGAAATCGGTTGAGCAACTTGACTCGGCACCTGTGCAGCAATGGGTTGTGTTGGTGGGGTAGGGGAAGCGTAGGCCGGCGTGGTGGTGCCAAGCATCGTCGCCGTGCGACCGCCCAAGACTTGTGTTTGGCTTTGTTCAATGAACCGCTCACCAAGGGATGCGCTGCTGATAAGCGAGTTGACATAGGCAATCGTGCTTTCCACACGCTTGATGTCGACACCAACGCCTTCAATCACTGAGGCTTGGAATGCAAATCCATACGTTCCACCCCCACTGGTTTCGAATCCCATGAACATGGTTTTTCGCAGGTAGTAATAGATGAGACAGATCAGAGAAAGGACGGCCATGATAGCAAACATCGTGCCCCCAATGTCTTCTACTGGAAGCATGAATAGCCCGCCTAAAAAGAAAATAATCGACAACAACAAGGCAACGAAGGGCTTCTTGTAGCCGCCGACGAAGGCCCCGATGTTGGCCAGGGGGGTGGACACTTGAGACGATCCAAAAACAGACGAGTTTCGAAACGAAATCGAACCACGTGTGACTTTCAGAGAACTGTTGGGGTCCAATCCGACGAGCGTCAAGAGGAAACTTATGATTCCCGCCTGACGCGCTTCAATCCAAACATTTGCTCCTGAGTTTCCTGATTCGTCGATTTGAAATCGCCGAAGAACCAACGGTGTTCCACTGATGTTCATGAAAGTAGTTTGCGTTGGCGGTGAATATAGGTTGTTAGAGGGCGGAGTCGTTATAATGAGTGGGTTGGTGGGTCGGAAGGCTGAGGTTAGACCATGTCTGACGAATCGACCGCCAACAAGTCCTTCGAGATGAAGGTTCAAGAGCAGCAGGATAAGATTGAGGCACAGTTCCGCAAGATTACCCGAGGCTCATGGGCCCGTATCATCCGCATGGCGCGCAAGCCTTCGAAGCAGGAATTCCGCCAAACGGCGATCATCTGTGGCATTGGCTTGTTCGTGTTGGGGGCCATTGGGTTTGCCATCTTGGTGCTCATGGACAATTTCCTACCTTGGTTGATTCACGATGTCTTTGGCATCGGCAACTGAATTGGAGCGTGAAAACATGACGGAAGCATTCGTAGCCTTTGTTCGATTTGAAGAGAAATTGTTGCTCTTGAAGCGCAACAGCTCAACCGAGCACTTCCCCGACCTTTGGGACGGTGTTTGGGGCGTCGCTGATACCCCTGAGGAAGTCCTCGATCGTGTGGCTCAATCCACCGGCATCCCCGTTGAAGACCTCTACTACCATGGCACCGGACCCGAGCGTGGGATCGACATGGGCCGCAACCTTGTGGACGTGATGCCCATTCTCGTCGTTTCCAAGAGCGAAGAAGTTGCCCCCACCGGCATCTACACCCGTGCAGAATGGGTTGACCCCGGTACCATCAAGGATTACAACTGCATTTTCTCCGACCTCGACATGGAAAACGCCCACGGCTTGTTCCGTGAGATGTACGGCAGCGTCGGTTCTTTCCTCTATATCGTGAAGACCGCCATCAACTCCGAACAGCGTGTGGCTGACGAAATGTACGCTCGCCTCCACGGCAGCGGTTCGATGGTTTCCCTTCAGGCTGAGATCATGTCCATCCTTCACCCACCGGCCATGCGTGGCTACGTGTTTGTGGAATCCAGCGCCCTTCACCACGTGGAGAAGCTCATCGGTCGGTCCGGTGGACGAGACCCCTCGGCCCGCCGCGGTATCAACCAGTCCCCGCTCAAGAACGCCAAGAACGTGCTTCCCGGTGAAGCTCCGCTTCAGGACATTCTTCCCTACCTCGAACCCAAGGCCGTCACCAGCGGCATCGAAGTCGGCTGCATCGTCGAAGTCGTCACTGGCGCCTTCAAGGGCGAGAAGGCTCGCATCACCAGCGTGTCCGAATCCAAGGAAGAGGTCAGCATGGAACTCTACGAGCAAATCATCCCGATGACGCTCAACATGCGCGGCGACCACGTCCGTGTCATCGAGCGCGTTGGCGAGTGAACACCCGAACGGCGGGGCAAAGCAACGTTCGCTTTCCCCATCACTCTTCGCGACGAAGAACTTCTTTCTTTGCTGCGACCAGCACATCTTCATCTTTTCCGGATGTGGAGCCGGTCAATGCCCCGAAGAGGAGTGTAAACAATCCCCCAAGTAACAAGAGGAACCCAAGGACTCCGTCAACAATGCCGATGACAAGAATTCCCAGTGCGCACAAGATGCTGCCCGCGAGCACATGAGATGGCGTTTCCTTCTTTTCAGGAAGGTTGGCTAAGGATTTGATTTCTGCGAGAGTTTTTTTCAATTCTCCTTGGTATGAGGCTGATTGTGCGACACCACCCACACAAACCAAGAGTCCAATGAACAGACCACCGAAACACAGCG
>CAXHCG010000046.1:0-11301 GCA_964014905.1 uncultured Candidatus Poseidoniales archaeon
ATTATCAGCGGTCTCGTGGGCTCGGAGATGTGTATAAGAGACAGGTCGAATTCCTGACCTCAAAGGTGGA
The DNA here is from genome assembly GCA_964014905.1 of uncultured Candidatus Poseidoniales archaeon. Classification (GTDB taxonomy): domain Archaea; phylum Thermoplasmatota; class Poseidoniia; order Poseidoniales; family Poseidoniaceae; genus Poseidonia. Next base: position 71 of record CAXHCG010000046.1, read on the forward strand.
GAGGATGCCAGCTCCTGCGTCGTACGCACGGACGGCAGCGGCATCGTATCCCTGCCCGTCAATGCCGAGTTCAAAGGTTGATTCAGTGAGAATTGGGGAGGCGAAGTCAACGGCCAGAACGTTGGATGTGTTGACGTCGGTGAACGTCATTCCACGGGCCGTTGTGCTAGAACCATCAAAGACAAGGGCTCCGTATTGAACGGACTGCAGAGAAGCGACGTAGATCGGATAACCGTAGGCGTTTTCGAAATGTGCGTAATTGATGGATGTGATGGACTGGTCGATGGTGTTGCGGATGATGAGACCAGAACCGCAGGCGGCATCTGGATTGTTGAGAACGTTGCTTTCCTCGCTGAGGCAGCGCCCGACTTTTGTGTAATCCGTTGGAAGCGACCAGATAAACCGAGCCTGGGATGAGGATGATCCGGCACTTGCGCCGCAGGCGGTGTCCCCGATGCATATAGCGCCCTTGACGTCAATGAACTTCCCAAACGGGATGTTGATGGTGGTGCCTGCATTGACGATGAGTTTTGCACCTTCAGCAACCTCAACGTCGCCCTGGAGGTTCATGGTACCGGACCACGTTTCTGTCCCGGTCACCGTCCCTTGCGTGGTTTCGTTAACTGCCGTGGCCGTGGGAGCACTGACCATCACCAACAAAAGTGACATCATGTAGAGCATCACGAGGGAGATTGATTTCGTTTGATTTTTTTCGGACATCGGCAATTCACCTGTTCCGTCCATGGACGCCACGAATATAATACTGCGCCTCATTTGGCGAAAAAAGAATATCATTAACTAAAGAGAATATCATTCAATTCCCCGAATAACGAACCTTTACGGTGAGAAATTGACACAAAAAACGAGAATAACGCGAGATTCCGGCGGTCTCAACCGCAGAATATACTGCCAAATTGGCTTCAGCATCCCGAAATCGAACGCGACTGATTTAGCCAAGCCTCGGCGTCAAGGGTTCCATAACCGCCCCGTTCATCGTGGTTTGCCGCACTCGAAGTCATGGAATCCATCAGCGCTTGTTTGACCTGAATCAAGCACGATGCATCGCCACCCGGTTGGGGTTTGAGGCGAGGATGATCTTCGAGAATCAACGCCAGCGCGCCGGTGACGAACACGGTGGCATCAGAGGAACCGCTGCTCGAATACCAGAGGTTGTCCTCGCCCGTGCTGATGATTCGTTCTCCAGGAGCGACCACTTCAGGCTTCATGTGGGGGTGTTGGCGAGCATCACCGTTCCGATCGTTGGCATCGCCCATCGAAGAATTGCTCCAAACATCTCCTGTTCGGGCTGAGGCCCCAACTGAAATGGCCAAGGCGACGCTGCCCGGTGATGCCACGTCGCCGTCATCCTCCAAGCCGTCGTTTCCAGCTGCTGCCACCACGTAGATGCCAGCGTCTGTTGCTTGACGGGTGGCTGCTGACGAACCCCCTTCCAACGCCCCAGCATCCTCCGAACCACCAAGAGACAGTGAGATGATGTCTGCTCCATATTCAAATTGACACCAACGAATGGCGTCTGCAACGTCGGCATCAAGGCCGGTGTTTTCTCCATCGCCGTTGTCTTCCAGTGCTGCCACCATAGCGAACGATACATTTGGCGCCGTGCCGAGTTGGGCTTCGTCTTGGGAGAGGAGAATGCCTGACATCAGTGTGCCATGAGCAACCGCTCCGTAATCCAACGGCTGACGGGAAGCCCCCACGATGTCCTTGAAGGTAATTTCAACGCCACTGAAGGCCTCGTGAGTCCCGTCGATGCCGGTGTCTACCATGCACACACGAACGCCATCTCCGGAGAGTCCAATGCCCTGGAGTTCCCGAATGGATGTGTCCTCAAATGCCCATTCTGATTTTGGTGCAGGGAGTTCAACAACCAACCACTGGTTCTGCCACATTAACACGCTGAGTGAAATGAGGAGTGCGAAGACGACAACACCTGAAATTGAAAACCGTTGGCGTCGGTACTGGACCACGGGTTCAACAGGAAGAGGGGCCCACCCCATGGTCTCTGCTCGCCACTGGTCCTGAAATCCAATGACCGTTGGGTCGACGGCCGAAACGATGCGCCGGTCGGAGGGTTCAGGAAGGTATTCGACACCGCGTAAACCCTCCATAGCTCACGCTATCCTGCTGTTGGCCTCATGAACCCTTGTTTGAAAATTCAACGAAAAGTGAACATCAGAACTTGGTGCCGCCGCGGCTACGAGCGGTGCGAACACCACCGTAAACCACGAGGATGGCAAGCAGTGCAATCAGCAGCGTCATCCAAATCGATTCCCCGTCTGCTGATGTCTCGACGTTGTACTCCAAGCTGAAGTCATCGTCCGAGGGCTTTTCTTCAACGCTCGTTGCTTCTGCTCCTGCCACTTCCACTCTGTAGTCAAAGCGCTGGTTGCCTTGTGTGAAGGTGAGGCCTTCGAACACGGCCACGCCTTCTCCACCTGCTGGAACGGCGATCGATTGAGAGAGTTCAGCACCGTTTGGAGGGGTGAGGTAAACAATTACCGAAGGTGCGTCAAGCAACCCGTCGTTCTTGATTGGCACACGCACAGCACCGCTCTTGTCGGCGATCAAGTCCGATTCAGTCGCGATGTCAGCGGTGTCAAGGGTCAGAATAATCGTCGCCTTCTTGATGCTCACTTCAACCTCTTCACGGTCAACGTTTTCGTCCTGACTGTTGACATAAACCGTCAGGTCAAAGTCACCTCCATCAAAGGAAGCAGGTGCAAAGACGGTGAACTGTTGCGTTCGGGTCTCCCCCTTGCTGAGGGTCAGGGTTGAAGCCATCGGTGTGACCGACCACTCCTCAGGTATACCGCTCTCAAGCAACTCGATGGTAAAGGTGTCTTGTCCGTTTCCATCGTTGGTCAAGGCAAACGAGAATTGGCGTTCCACCAAGGCTGACATGCCCACCTCTTCGGTTGCGTCGGAGACGGTAAATCCGAAGGATTGTGGAACAAAGACCTTCACAGAGGCTTGGGAAGATTCTCCCAAATCCGTCTCAAGTCGAAGGGTCATTCGGTGGCCGTTGGTGAGGTGCCAGGCCTCCGTGACGTTTGGCAGCGTGATCTGCACCTTCACGGTGGTGCTCAAAACGGAGGCTGTGGTGTTGTCTCCAATGCCCAAGGCCACGTTGATGCTGTCCTCGTAGGCACCTTGGCCATCGTCGGCCGAGGCGTTCCAGAACTGAACGTTCCACAAGTCAGAATCCTGAGCGAGTCCCATCTCTCCGGCAACTGAGAATTCATCCATGGCTTCCGTTCCGTTGTACACCACGTCGTAGTCAAACGTAATGACGGAGTATGCGGATTGGTTCGAGGAGGAAACAACCGCCTCAATTTCTCCGTCTAGAGCATTGAGGAGCGCACCATCAACCAAGGAATCAGCGTTGAAGGAAATGTCCAATGCGGAATTTACACGGCGGTTGAAGTTCAATGTCGCTGCAATCGTTGAGTCGGACGTGATCGTGGTGGTTTGTCCGCCAAAGTATTCCATCTCGAGGAGAGAACTGTGCTGAACCGTCACGAAATCACTGTCAAAGGAAACGCTGCCTTCGGGGAAGAGTTCTCGCAGTTCACCCGAAGCAGGCACTTCCATCATCCAAGCCATGTCATCGAAGGTGACTTCGAGTTCAACCGTTTCTTGAATCATGGAATAACCATCGCTCATGGAACCTGCATGGTGCTCATTTTGCTCAATGTCGGTCCAAGACGTTGCAAGGTCAACGTACCCACCGAGGGCCATGACCATGCTCACATTGCCACCGTTGGAAACGCTAGCATCGAGCAGCCCGATCGCAACCCCACCGCCATTTGGCCCGGGATTGGTCTGAGAAACGACAACAACCCATTCACCTGGTTGGACACTTGCCGACCATTCGAGGGTCGAGCCGTTCATTTCACCGGTGACCTCGACCGCTTCACGTTCGATTCCAGCCACAGGGTAGAGGACAATGGTCGCACCGACCAGTCGGTCGGCATCAAGTTGGTCGGTGACCGTACCTTCTGCACTCACCAAACCAGCGGTGACTTCGATATCGGTCGAATCTGGGCTGTCATGAACCGTGTATCCTGATTGATTCTCCATCTCGTAGTACACGGTTTCGAACCCTTCCTTCTCAACGGTAACGTTGTACACGTCGCGGATGGGGACAAAGATGCGCCATACACCCTCTTCATCGGTTGACACCGTTTCAGAGAATTCAGAATTGTTATCACCGACGACGGTGATGTTCATCTCAGGCAGTCCTTCGCCAAAGCTTGGAGCGCTGTTGTTGTCAAGGTCCCAATAGACCTTGCCTCCAATCTCAACCTCAAGGGTCGCGTAAACGGGTTCAAGGGCGAGGGTGTTGTTGTCATCGGCCAAGTCGGTGCTAAACGGTGCATCGCTGGTGTCCATGAACCACGATTTTGTTCCAATTGTACGGTTGAAGTAGAAACTCCAGGTACCGGGCATCAACAATTCAGTCGAGTTGCCATCGGCGTTGGTTCGCTCAAAGGTGATGTTTCCAAATCCGTCATGGCTCACAGCGGTGACCGTCATGTCGCTCAGTGGGGATTCAGTCACGGCTTCGAGCAACTGCATCGAGACTTCGATGCTAACGCTGGTGTTCAAACTGAGGTCCAAACGGTCAGAGGTAGCGTCGACCGTGAACGGGTGACGCAATGTCTCCGTGTGATCGCCGTTGGTGTACGGAGCGACAATGACCAACCAGTCTCCTGCTGGGACGTAAGCGGCGAAACTGCCGTTCTCGTCAGAGCCCATGTTAAACCACTGGTCGTCGGCTTCGTTGTAGAGCAAGAACTCGTTGGCAATGCCTTCGTTGGTGGTGTTGAAGAGGGTACCCGACACAAGGTATGTGTTTTTCAGAGCCACTTCAACTGAATCGTCAACAGCGTCCAAACCAATGCGCAGTGCATCGAGGAATTCCTCTGAGACCAAGTCGTAGTCGGTTGCATTTTCATCGCTTGCAACCGTTCGGTTGAGGACGAGATCGTACCCTCCGGGCGTCAAGGAAACGGTGATGATTCCTGGCTCGGTGTAGTCTTCAGCAGTGTAGTACAGGCTTTCTCGGCTTTCGTCTATGGGCTTCAGGCTAAACGCTGGGGTCGCCATCGTGCCGTTCGCAAAGGTGCCGTCTTCAGCAGAGTTGAGGTAAACGTGCATCACCACGTCCACGGCGTCCGGCTGGGCGATCAGCTCAATCTGAGAGGTTTCTTCGGTGTTGGAACGGCTAATGGCCAAGTCTGCAACCGTCGAGACGTTGAGACGATCATCGGAAACAGCAATTTCCCAAACACCGTCTGGGAGTTCAAAGCCGAACTCACCAAACTCGTTGGTGGTGGTGGTCCACATCAAGCCAGCATCGTTGGTTGCCGTGATTTCTGGTGCCTCCCACAGTGGGAAACTTGAGTCCCATCGTGTGCTGTTGTCGTAGAGTTGAACCACACCGCTGAGCGAGGTTGTGGGTTGGATGTAGAGCATACCAAGGTCGGTGTCCGTACCGGTCTCCACGGTCACAAGATCGCCATAGCCACGGTTGGTGACAACGCTGTCAGTGGTCATGTGGTAGGTGAAGCCTGATGGTACACGAATCGAGAAATGCCCGGTGATGTTGGTGACATCGGAGAATGCAAGGTTGCCCGAGACAAAGTTCACCGTCAAACCGGAGGCGGGTTGCGTGGTCTGCTCTCGGTTTTCTTCGAGCGTTTCATCGTTCCACGCGTTCCATTCCTCAACCGTTACGCCAGGATAGTTTCGCATGGAGCCGTTGATGTAGGCCGCTTGGGCATAAGTGACGTCCAGGACGATGTCGTCGGTACCGGGTTCAAGGTCGATCTGGTCAAACAGAACAAATTCCGGGTTGACGTCATCTCGAATGTTCCAAACACCAAACAAGAGTTCGGCGTAGATTTCACCGTTTTCATCGCTTGTCACATTGATGGGTTCGAGCAGGTCAATCTCATTCTTGAAGGTGATCACGCGATTGGCAACATCAAACAACGGCTCTTGCGTCACCGGGTCAACCGGGGACACAAGCGTGAGCGTTACGTCTGCGGTATCAGGCACATTGAGGTCCAAGGTGATGTTGGTCGTATCGGAAATGACAAACGTGGACTCGTTGTAATCGTACCATCCGTCGTTGTCTACGTCTCCACGGTAGTAATAGTCGCCTGGCGGGATTGGGCCATAGGAAAAGTTTCCTTCTTCGTCCGTGAGGATCATGACGGCAAACTCTTCTCCAAGTTCAACGTCAACAAATTCAATGGTTTGGTTTGGCATTGCATCACCGTGCATGTCGTTGAGGGTGTCTTTGAAAATGGCACCCGGCATGGTCATGGCGAGGTCATACGTTGGTTCAATACCGATTTCAACAGGGTCAGGCAACAAAACTTCCTTGCCGTTGTCCAGTTGAGCAATCATGTTGTACGTTCCTGGAAGAAGACCAGTTTTGTAGAACGAACCTGGCTCAACCATCGGTCCGGAGAACGTCCCCACACCGATGAACAAGCCGGTTCCGTTGAACGTTCCCGTGCCTTCAAACAGCCCGGCGCCTTCGAGGGTTTCCCCTTGTCCGGCGTCAGCATCCCCGTAGGTGCGACTGAGCGTAGATGTGCCTTCTGACGTGAAGGTTCCAAGCGCGTCAACCGTTCCTTCGAGGCGGTACGTAGGTGAGGCACCATCGTCATCGATGAGACAGAATGTTTCATTCACGGGCATGATGGCATTGGACTGGTTGTCCTCGTCGCAAGCGACCACATCGGTGGGTTCAACCCACGAGGCTTCGAGAACACCGTTCCCTGACCACGTTCCATTGGCGAAGAACGAGCGATCGCTGCCAATGTCTCGGGTAAAGGTTCCAATGAAGTTGTTGGCGAGTGCGATGCCTTCGCTGTCGAAGGAACCGTTTTCGACCAAGGTCGCTTCACCGGTGCCTTGGAGGATTCGGGATTCTTCTGAAGTGAACGAACCACTCGTCGTTTCAACGGTGTAATTGTCCGTCATGGACCAAATGTTGCGCAAGATGAAGGTGGTTTCAGAGATCGGGTCGCCGTTGAATTCTTCATCGCCAGACCAAACGACGGTACCGGAAACTCCGCTGCTCTCAACGGTGATGTCGAGTTCGTTTTCCATACCGACCGTGCGGTTGGCTTCGTCGCCGGTGACGTTCAACTGGGCTTCACCCAACCAAGTCATGTTGGCGACCTGCCCGAGGACGGCAGTGATTTCGTTGATGACACGGTCATCGTTGGTTTCGGTGAGAATGTCACTCAACCGCTCGCCGTAGGAGCCGTCCCGTATGTTGTCCCGAGCGGAACTGGCATCGAAGTCTCCTGCAAAGGCAGAGACGCGAATGCGGCCGGCCGGTGCGAGGAACTCGTAATGGCCTTCTTCATCGGCGTCAACGAAACCGATGGGAACCCAATACGTGTCTTCGTCAAGGTCTTCAGGACCTTCGCCAGAGAAGGCGTCGCGTTCAACGAGCAAACGGACACCTGGCAAGCCCTCACCGGTATCGCTGATGGAGACTTGTCCTGTCAATTCGGCTCCGGGGTAGTACTTCAGAATCTTGACGAGCGTGTTCGTCGATTGGATTTGATCCTCAGGAACTTCGCTGTACCAGTTTGAGATGACGAAGTGGTTCATCATAGCACCCGGCAAAGGTAGAGCGTTGGTCAAAATCGTACCAGGCGACCCGGATTGTCCGAAATGCTGGGACGGTTGCGGGTTGCTCGAACCGGCATCCAATCCAAGGGTGGATGCTCCGTAGCCGACATAGGTTCTTGCCACCATCGTGTCGAAGAAGGCAGGGTTGTGGTCAACTCGGACGTCCTCGATCTGGAGCGGGTCAATGTCTGCACCGGCCTGCTGATTGAGGAAATCTTTCTGCATGGCATCGTCAACCTCTTCCCGAGTCATCTCGTCTTGGAACTCACCACGAACGGTTTCGTAAACTTCGTTCATGTAGGTGGTGATGTCTTGTCCGGCAAGAATGGTGGGTGCACCAAAGATACCCATTGGTTGACCGCGGTTGTAATTGGAATCCGCCGTGTATCGGCCGGCTCTTGGATAGAGACGGTCATCGATGGCGAAGTACCGTATTTCGTGGTCTCGGGTGATGGTTTCACCAGGAGCTCCTTCGTAATCTTGCACTTCGTAAGGGCTGTTGAGATCGATAAGATCGTGATAGAGGTCGTGAATGGTGTGGTCTGGGTTGGCATCGAGTGCGGATGTAAGGAGCTGCGTCGTCATGGCCAACCGGGCGTTCTTTCGGTGAATCGAGGTGGACACCGAGAGGTATTCGTCGAGCAAGTCATCGGTGTACCAGTAATCACCAAAGATGGTGTGCGTACGTCCTTCGACCGTCTCTTCAGATGTTCGCACGTTGTTGTTGAACGTAATGTCGGCTTGGTCCATTGAACTCCAAGCATCACCAACGCATGAGTTTGATAGTGCGTCCGTGCAAGGAATGGCTTCACCGTCTTTGTAAATCTTGTAGACCTTGTTGTCATCAAAAATGCCGCCAACATGCGTGTATCCTTCAGCGAGGACCACGTTCCGATTGGACTTGACCACGTTGAACGAACGCTCTTCAATGAATTCGATCATGGATTCATCGAAGGTGAGTTGCATGGTCTTGAACTCGTCCACTTGTGCCGTGGAAAGGTACTTGCCCAGCGTGTTTTCAAACACTTCCGTGAATTGGTACGCGTCACCTTCAGTAGCGTAGGTTCGGTCGGCTTCGGCAAGTTGCCAGATGAACATGGCGGTCAAGTCATCCTGACTGCGTGCAAGAAGCATGTTCCCTGTGGCAGGGATGCCCGACTGGAAGTTGTCAGAGACCGACGGGTGTTCACCGGTGGTCAGCGCTTGGAAACCGTAGTCCCACCATGAGACAAAGGCGGGTTTCTCTGAGTAGGCTACATCAGCGTCCTGATTGGACAACCATTCGTAAGCCGCATTCCATCCGTTGTCGTTGAACGAAGAACCGAAACTGCCCAAGTACCGACGTCCGTCGTACGTGCTGCTGTCCAAGATGGAGAATCCAAGGCCGTCGAAGCGAAGGATATCGGGCATGATGTTGTAGATCTTCTCGTCAATCTCGCTCTCTTGGTTGGATGTTCCAGGGATGGCCGAATCCAAACCGTAGGTTGCTTGTTGACCGAAAATCATGATCATGACCAGGAACACCGCAGAGAATTGTGGCGTGCGCCAAACGGCTTTTCGTGCACCTGAGATTCGGTCGGCAGGTGTTCGAATACCGAACTTCTTCCACGAGCGGACCAGACGGCCCCAATCAGCCCACTGCCAAAAGGCAACGATTCCAGCCGCACCAAGAATGGCCATGATGGGCGTGGCATTGAACATGAAACGAGCAGCGTTCCAAGCCATGAACGTGGCTGCGAAGACCCAAACACCGAACACCAGAGCCGTTCCGTTTCGGTTGCGAAGACCTCGCCAGAGAAGGCCGCCACCCATGACGAGGGCGAGAAGGAACGTGATTGGTCCGAACGAGGCGAAGAGCTGAGCACGGTTTGGTGCGTTCGCTTCTGCAACCGTGCCGAAGATCTTGGTCTTGGCGAAGTATCCACTGCCGGTGAACAAAACGTCCCATGCGCTGGAAATTTCCAATGTTTTGAGGACGTAAAGGATAGCAAAGAACACGGTCGCAGCACCGGCAAGTGTCCCAAGGACGAGCAACCAAGGCTTGTCTCGGAAACCGGTCGTCACAAAGGCGATGGCCAACGTGAAACCAAAGATGAACAAGAAGGGTTGAAGTCCGGTTGAGTCAAACACCAAGTTGAGTTGGGGATGGGCATAGAACGGCAGAATCATCAGGAAAATGGTGGTCAACATCACGAGGAACATCACGCTCAAGGTGGTTGAGTCGCGACGTCGGAACATGTTCAACGCCACTTGCAAGGCGTACGCCAAGAAAAGGATCGATGGACCAACAACGAACCCTTTCCAACCGAGGGCAACGATACCAAACGCGACACCAGCAAGGGCGGCGTTCGCCATGGCAGCCTGTCGATGCTGTGCAACGTCGTTGAAGGCGCGGACAAACGACAGCGGATGAGGCGAGGTCGTTTTGGTGATGCGAGCCGAACCTGAATACTTGACAGCCCTGAGCCAATACATGAACCCGACCGAGATGAACAACATCACGAAGGCGTCGTGGTCAGCCAGCGCCCAGGTGGAGTGGGTGACGTGAGCAGGCATGAAGGCGATGAGCCATGCAGCGAGAACGCCAGCACCCTTGCCGAAGTGGTCCTTGGCCATGCTGGCGATGGGGAACACCGTGAGTGCACCGTAAACGGCTGGTAGAGCGAGCATGCTCCACCAAACAGCGTCTTCGGGTGCAGCGAGGAAGGGTTCCAACGCCATGGCACCGATGGCCATGGACCAGGTAAAGAGCGGTGGACGTGGGTTGATACCACCGATTGGGTAGAACCTATCAGCGTCAAACACAAGATGTGCATTGTTGGCAAGAATGTAGTCCACAACACGCTTCATGTACCAAGGGTCAGACCCTCCGGTCATGTCCCAGTTGCCCGTTCCAAAGGCGTTCATGGAAGGAACGGCATACCACTGGACCCTGATGGCCAGACCGACCAAGAAGGCCAGTGCAATCATCATGCTTGACCCGTGAGCACGAAGGAACAATCGGGCCTGAGAAGGTTCATGCTCTCCGAGGTTTGCCCAACCACCGTAGCGTTCATGGTTGCTGATGGAGTAGATTCCAACACAGAGGAAGAAGGTAACGGCGAGCCAAATCAACGCACCCCATGTACCGTCTAGGTCCTCATTGTACCACATGCCTGCTTCAAACCAAGAAGTCACTTGGTACAGCGTCCACATCGAACCAACAAGCATGGAACGGGTGTACCATCGCTCCGCCACCATGCCGGCGACGATGAGCGCAACAACGCCGGTAAGGAAAGCGCTCCAGTAGCCGGCATAGCCGTGGTAGCCGTTCTCCGTGGTGATGCCGAGTTGGTCGATCACATCAACGCTGTTGAAGTGCCACAGTGAACCTGCAAAGGCCAAAATCCACACCGTAAGCGCCCCCATGAGCGGGAGAGCTGAGCGGTTGAACCCGCCCGACTGGCCGAGGAACGAGAACCATCCCTCTTCTCCAGCAGGGTTGACGTTTCCTCGAGCGAGCACGCCGGCCAACAAACCGGCCACGGTGGCCATGGTCCAGTAGGCAA
>CAXHCG010000047.1:0-10812 GCA_964014905.1 uncultured Candidatus Poseidoniales archaeon
AGAATCCCGCTTGAGACGAGAACGGACCATTCGCTGATGCTTGCGCAGGTTGTTTACCTCACAAAACGACCCCCCACACCGCCAAACCTTTCGCATGGGTTAAGTATGGGCCGAGACCGAACGGCAACTGGGTTAGCACATGACAGCAGAAGGGATGACGTCCGTTAGCGTGAGTTATGAGATTCGCCGGCAATTGAATACCTTGCGCACAGCCGGTGGACATCGCAGCGTGAACGACCTCCTCGGAGAGATGATACGGACCCACAAAATGCTCAAGATGAAAGGTGAAATTGACATTCTTCGGGACCGCATGAAGCAAGCGGTTGACGTGGACGTCGAACACCTTGCTGAACGCCTCAACCTCGCACCGTTTCAGGTTTGATGCCCCATGATGTCTTGGCGTCCTCCTGCCTACCGTTTTCGAGCAAAAGACCTCGTCAAGGCGTTGTGCAGCGATGAAACCGATCAGGCACGTCTGCTGTTGGCGGCCGTACACGGTAACGTTGAGCTGTTTGCCGATTCAATGGCTTGGAATGGCTTTCTCTGGTTGGTCATGGACATCTGTAAAGTGGACGGTAAACCCCTTTACAGCGGTCAAGAATTGGGTGATTTGAAGGCAAGTTTACCCATCGTATGGCGCTAATTCTTTCCGTACTTCGCGAGCCATTCATGGCCGTACCACTGCCACTGGTCCATGGTCCATCCATCCGGCAATCCAGCCTCGGGGAGCGGGGGCGCTTCGCTTGGCATTTCTGGGTTCTCAGTGGTCGTTGCTTCCGATTCCGTCTCGGGAGCAGGTTCTCCCCCAACACCAGCGATCGCTTCGATGCTCTCTTCTTCATAGGTCATTGAATCGGCCTCTGCGGTGGCCCCATCGCTCTTGATGGCCATGTCACCCAAGCCGTCCTCTTCTTGGTCGAAGTTGAGTTTATCCACATCATCGTCCCACGATGCATCGGCGATGATGCCCCCATCGGCGGAAAGTCCGCCACGTCCTTCGAGGGCTTCCAGTGAGGCATTCGTTGATGCTCCGGGACGTACGCCCCCGTATTCTTTTGTCGTCGCTGCGTCCTTGCGCCGATTCATGATGAAGGCAACACCCAGGATAAAGGCGGTGAGTCCGACGAAGGCCACCAGTCCAACGATGATCACCTGATTGAGGGTGTCTTCGTCAACCATGGAGTCGCTGGTCCCGCCTTTCTCCTCGTTTTGTGAGGTGTTCCAAGCGTTGTAGCCCAACACCAGCGTGCCTTCCTCTACGGCGTTGACATAGGCTTGATACGCAGGGTTGTTCCATCCCATGCACGCTTCAGACGTGTCGTTCTTATCGTTGAGGCAGTGGTCTTGTTCAGTTTGAATAAACCCCTTGGTGTCATCGTAATCTGAATTTGAACCGACTCCATCGCCATCCCCGTCAAAGTGTTCGTTTGGGTCAATGTCCATGAGCGGTGATTCTGTTCGGTCCACCCAACCGTCGCTGTCTTCATCAAGGCAGCCATAAGAAGGAACTGAAGTGTATCCTGTTGTGCTGTTTGAATCCGCCATCACGGCCTTGGTTGAGGTTCCAAATTCCCAAGGGCAAGCATCGGGACTTTGCCCGTCTGAATCGTCCCCGTATCCGTCTCCGTCGCCATCAAGCCATTGAGAGGGGTTGTTTGGAAGTGCATCCGCGCCGTTCCCGACGGTCCAGTTTTCGTCCGGGTTTGAATACCCGTCAAGGTCGCTGTCCGGGCACCCGTACCGGTCGACGCTGGAAAACGCATTGAGGGTCGGACAGCTATCAGGTTTGAATCCGTCTGGATTGTCGCCGTACCCGTCACGGTCGGTATCGGCCCATTGCGTGGATTCCTGTGGGAAGACATCTCCGGACTGGCCGTTGCTGTTGTCTCCATAGCCATCGCCATCGGCATCAGCATGCTGGTCGGGGTTGTTTGGAAACAGGTCGGGGTTTTCACCAGCAACGTTGTCACCGTATCCGTCACCATCGGTGTCTGCCCATTGGGTCGGCTCGCTGGGGAAGGCGTCGGCTTGGTTTCCGTTCGGGTTATCTCCGTACCCGTCATCATCGCTGTCGGCGGATTGCGTGGCATCGAGTGGGAAAGGGTCGTTGAGATCGTTCACGCCGTCAAGGTCGCTGTCGAGATCGAAGTACCGCACCTTTGTCTCGCTTGGCAGGGCGCCAACGGCGAAGAATTGGCCCGTGAATTCTGGAAGGACACCGATAATATCGCCTGAAGCCGTGAATGTTTCCAGCACCGTGAGGTTTGATTGATCCAAGAAAGACACCTTTCCTTGTTTGGCTCCGACAATGTACATCGAGCCATGATGACTTAGGTAGGTGGTTTGCTTGGTGTGGCCAAGACCGACGCTTGACGAGGCCCAAGTGTCGGTGAGATAGTGGTAGATTGTCCCACCAGTTGTTCCAGCCAGAAGCGTTGTGTTGTCCATTTCTTTGAGAGTGGACACGATTCCGTTGGGTTCAACCAGCGTGTTGGTCAGTGTCCCATCGTTCGCGTGAACGTAGATTTTCTTGTTGTATGAGGCCATGGCAAGCCGACCATCGTGAAGAATTTCAAACGCTGAAATGCCGGAGGCGATGGTGCTGCTGCTCACTCCTGTAAAGCCGGTCGTGTCGTATTGGTCAGCGCGTCGCTTGCCTGCAAAAAAGGCAAGCCAAAGGTCGCCTTCCTGGTCCAAAACGGCATCATCGACCGGGTCCGGCGATGAGATGTTCCAGTAGATCGCTTGTGTGCTCATTTGGACGACATAAGCGCCGCTGTCGTGTGCCACTGAGACCAATTCTTGTGCTGCGTCAAGCCGTGCTTTGTTGGCGCTGACGTCCAACAGCACCGACCATTGCGTCGAAAGAACGCCGTTGGTGAAGCTGTTGACGCTCACGTTACCTTCGTTGTCCACCGTCAGAATTCTACCATCGTTAAGCGTGGTCCAAAGGACGAGCGGGCGGTCAAGGCTGTCGGTTTCTCCGGCGTCCGTGAGCAGCGACAAATCTCCTGCTGCAGCACCCATGGTGCATTGCGTACTCAGGAGGAAAACCACGAGAACGGCAAGCCTTCGGTTCATGAGGTCACCGAGGAACCCGTTAGATATGAACAGCGCGCTTTCGCGTGCAGGCAGTGCTCGCCTCAAATCTCGTCGTCTTCTTCATCGGTTTTCAGTTGCCTCACCGGTGTTTTTGAAACCGGTATCAGGCTTCCGCGAATGGGCCTCAACGTTGCCGTCTCTTCCTTTCCGATGGAGGGGGGCGGTCCCCGTTTCTTTTCGGGCACAATCATGTGGCCGACCGGAGTTAGCGAGGCCGTTCGCACCTCTTCTTCCTCCACCAAGGGTTGGAGTGTTCCACGAATTGGACGAAGCATAGCGGTCGGTCGAGCCATGGTGGTTTTGACCTCAACCTCTTCTTCCACCTCTTCCGGGATTTCATCGATGGCGACCTCTTCGGGGACCGTCGTCTCTTCGAGCATGGTTTCGCCAACCTCTTCCATGGCGGTTTCTTCCTGCGTAGCGAACGCTGGTTTCGAAATGGGCTGTCGCACCGTACGCACCGGTTCAGGTTGGGCGACGGGTTGCCGGATGTTTCGCACGGGTTGAACCTGACCTGCCAACGGGCGAGCGCTGGTCATGGGGGCCCTCATGTTGCCCAAACCAAGGCGTGGTTCATCCTGAGTTTGCTGCCCAGCCAGGCCACGAAGTGGGCGACCGCCAGCAGCTCCAAGGCCATCCGGGCGAGCGCCAAGGGCCGTTGGGTCCATGGCTCCCGTTCCGAAGGCAGCCGGGGCTTGTCCGGAGATTGATTGCATCCACTTCTGCCGCTTTTCGGCCCGGGTGTCGGTGGCTTGCAGAGCACTGAATTCCTGTTCTCTGGTGCGAAGTTCTCCTTCGTCAACGTCAATTTCACCTTGGATTTGTTGGGAGACGGCTTCACGCATCTTGTCCTCGGCCATTTCCTTAAAGGAATCCATTTTCTCTGCAAGTCCCTTGAGGCGGTCACGAATCTCAGCCCGCTTGAGGCCAAGTTGAGCCTCAATTTCAGCGCGAATTTGGGCTTCTCTCTTGCGGACGTCGATGAGCGCTTTGTTGCGCATGATTTCTTCCCGCTTGTCCAATTGACGTTCCAGTTGTGTTGCAACTTCCTCTTCTTTTCGGGACTTGAAATTCTGGAGGCGCTCTTCCATGTCGACTTCAAGTTCAAGGGCGGTTTCTTCCTTCAACAGATCAAGATCGGTTTCATGTGTCAACCGCTCGTTGCGTAGTTGTGCATCAACCTCTGACATGATGGCCTTGCGCGCAGCGGCTTCCCTGGATTGGAACTCAAGGTCAAGCCGTTCGGTCCAATCTTGCTTGTTGGCGGTGTACTGTGCCTCGAGTTGTTCGCGGAGCTCGGCTTCCCGTTCGTACCTGTAGCGGGACAATCGGTTCTGTATCTCTGCTTCTCGAGCGTGGCGATAGGTGCTGAACTCGTTCTCCTTTCGGTGTTCGAGTTCAACCTCAATCTCCGCTTGCAAACTTCGGGAGATGTCGTCGATGGCTTTGCTGAAGGTCAGGTCATACTTGGCCTTCAGCCGAGCCTTGCGCTCGGCCAGTCGCGTGGCTTGTTGCTCGCTGAGTTGCTGTTCAATTTGCCCTCGAAGTTCATCGCGTCGCTTGCCAATAGCAAGTTCAACGTCTTCTCGCATGCGTTCCTCTAGGTCATCGGTTTCGCGGCGAAGTTGCTGTTCGATATCGGTTTGAAGTTGCTGAGCGATGTCCTCTTCAAGTCGAAGGCTTCGTCGTTCATACTCAACTTTTAATCGGGCTTCGCGTTGTTTGAGACGTTGACGCAACTGTTGCTCAAGGCGGGTTCGAATGCCTCTTCGCAACTGCTCCTCTCGTTCAGCCAACAAGGCTTCATGGCCTTCTTCCAATCGACCGATTTCATGGTCTTCCATCTCAACAAAACGCTCTTCCATCTCGTGTTCAAGGTTCGCTTCAATGTCTCGAAGTCGCTGTTGCAGGGTTTGGTTGTAATCCAAACGCAACCGCTCTTTTTGAATGGCAAGACGGCGATCGTATTCTTCGTGAAGTTGCGTTTCAATCGAGGCTTTGATGTCCGCTTTCCGGTCCTCAAGCCGCTGGTGCTGTTCGACTCCGTGCTGTTCGTGGATGGCGTTGATTTGACGTTCAAGACGCAGGTCCAGTTCCTGTCGGAGCCGGGCTTCTTCCGTGGCCAACGCATCTCGCTCCATGGTTTCTAACTCGGCTTCCATTGCGGTTCTGAGTTCGTTTTCCAAGGCGTCCAACGTGAGCTCGTGTTGTGTTGCGAGGTCCTTGGCAATGTTGGCCTTCATGGCGTTGACTCGTTCGGTGATGGCTTGTTGGCGCAGCCGTCGTTCACGGCGAAGATCGGCTCGCAGCCGCTCTTCTTGGCGGAACCGTGCACGGGTGCCCAATGCCTCGTCAAGGGTCGACGTATCCGCCGACGTAAATTGCGAACGCAGCGAGGCGAGGGTCACTCGCTTGGCCGGATTGTGGCCCGTGCGCGTTGTCTTGTCTGGCTTTATGTCATGGCTTTCGCTCATACCCATTGGAATCCCATCCACTTTTCCATTCACTTCTCTTCATAGATAAGGAGCGCGACTGTGGTGCGGTCGTAGCACGCGCTTTTTCCACCTTTTTCTGGCGGCGGGCACAATCAGAACCGAACCGTGAATTGCGTGTCGCAGGCCGGACAGTCGATCTCCCTTTTTCCCGGACGGCGCTTCATTCTCAGGTTTCGATGGCACCCAGGGCATTCGACCTCAACTCGAGGCACATTGGCTGAGAGGGTGAAAAATGAATTGCATGAGCCGCATTTAAGTTCAGCAGGGCGGTGGTCAACACCGGCGACAAGGACCTTTGAGCACGTGGGGCAAGAGAGTTTCTCTTCTTTCCATTTCCGGCGGGTTGCTGGGTGGTCAATACGAACGCGTGCAACGCAGAGGGTGCAACTCAGTTCACCCAAGCCGATGGGCAGCATACCGCCGCATTTTGGGCAGGAGAGCGGTGGGGGTGCAACCTTGGATTCAACGCTCAATTCCTCGGTCATGGAATCACTTCTTCTTGGAGTAGAGGACCAGTTGCTCGGGGATGAAATTCCAAGGCACGTCAAGGGTTAATCCAAACTCCTCGGAAAGGCGCACAATGAGTTGTTTTGCGCTGACTTGGTCGCGTGAGCCTTCGAGATCCAGGACGATCACTTCTCGCCCGTCTTCATCCACCGCCAGCGACGCCAGGGTGGCCCGTGATGGAGATGAGGTGGCAATTTCCGTTGAGGCGGGCGCATCGACGTGGGATGATTCGGTGGCGTTGAGGAGTTCTGGGAGATCCACGTGCAGGTTCTTTCTCCACCAGCGTGCTCGTCCTTCATCCCTGTGGTTTTCAATGAGTTCCAAGGAGGCGAGTTTTTTGAGGTGGTGGTAAAGGTTGTAGCGGTCGACGCCCAGGGCTTTTTGCAACTGAACGGTGCTCATCTCTGCCGTTTGTGCCAGGCTGACGTAGGCTGACCGTCGTGTTGGATGAGCCAGTGCGGTGGTGATGGGGTCGCCGCGTACTCTTGCCATTCTCTCACCGGTCCGGAACAAAGGCTCCTAGGGTTTGAAGATGTCGCGTGAAAGCCAATCAAACACACTCAGCCTCGGACCGGAATGTACCGTGCTCGGAAGGTGGAAAAAGCCTCCCTCGTGTCGCTCACCATCGCGGCCAAGCTTTGCTTCATCAGCTTGAACGATTGCCCGTTTTGAGCAAGCCGTGCTCCGTTGATAATCACAATGACCACTGACAATTCGTGGATGAGGACGCCGACCCAAAGTTGGTCATACCATTGTTGAACGACAGCGAACACCAAAGTGACGGTGATGAAGACGGAAAAGAACAGGTTTTGCATGAGGGTGCGCTGAGCTTGCCTTGCAAGGTCGATCATCTCCGTCAACAGGCGCGGGTCGTCTCCCGGAATGAGCACATCAGCGGCTTCGAGGTTCACGGCCTCCCCCGTTCCTATGGCAACACCGACGTCCGCCACGGCGAGCGCGGCGGCGTCGTTGAATCCGTCGCCAACCATCATCGTGACGTGGGAACTCGAGCGGGCTTGGACCCAACTCACTTTTTCTTCGGGGCTTAATCCACCGTGGGCAGCGCTCTCTGGTAAGCCCACTGAACGTGCGAACTCGGAAACGGCCTGCTGGCTATCGCCCGACAAGATCTCGATGTTGATGTTGCGTTTTTTCATGGCGGCAATCAATTCATCCGAGCCGTCTCGGGTGTCATCGTGAATGAAGGTGGCTAAGGCGATGCCAGCGCCGTCCTTTACCAGGAGGCTCGCACCATGCCCTTGAGCCTTGGCTGCCTCATAGGCTTCAGTCAACCGCTCATCCATCGTGCAACCCATTGCCTCAGCTCTGTCTGGTCGAATGATAGCGACCGTCGCTGACCCGTGTTGGCCCGACACACCGGCCTCGATGTCCGTGAGTTCTTTGACCGCTGCCGGTGTGATTCCTTCGCGTTCACCGTGCTCCAAAACGCTCAGCGCGTAAGGATGATTGGACCGTGCCTCCAGTCCCATCATGATTTGAAGAGCAGAGCGTTTTTGCCGGCCTTTTCCAATCACAACCTCGCCAATTTTCGGTCTTCCAGAAGTTAACGTACCGGTCTTGTCAAGCAGGATGTGGTTGACGTGGGCCATGCGTTCCAAGGCGTCTCCTCCGCGAACAACCGCCCCACTTTGTGCTGCGTTTGAAAGGGCGGCTGCGTGGGGTACGGGCGTGGCTAGAAGCAGAGCACAAGGGCATGAAACAACCCAAAGGAGGAGGATGATTTTCCAATCATCGGGGAATGCGAAGTACCACACAACCAAAGCACCGAAGAGAACGAACGGCACCCATATGGCGGTGAATTTCTCGATGCCGCTGTGAAGGCGGGGGGGGACATCTCGAAAGGTGTGAACGGCGTCGATGAGTCCAGACAACCGCGTGTTGTCGCCAACGGCCAACACCTCGCACACCACTGGCCCCTGGGCCAGAATTAAGCCGGCTTCAACGGTGTCACCGACCTTGACATCGACGGGGACAGACTCTCCAGTCAACGGGGCTTTGTTGAGTGTACCTGAGCCTTCAAGGATGCGGCCATCGGCCGGAATCAGTTCACCGCTGCGAATTTCTATGTGGTCGCCTGGGTGGATGAGGTCAATTGGGATGACGTCCGAGGCCGTCCCTTGATGCGGTGAAGCAACGGGGCCAGGCGCTCCCATGAGGGACGGGCTTCGGCCGGCCGGTGCAACAGAAATTGAAGTCATGTCCCCCACCTTGACGGGTCCTTGATTGTTCACTTTTCGAGCGGTCCGAGGGAGGCGGTCCAACCCTCCTTGCATGGCCTCACGTGCCTTGATGAGCGCATCGCCCTCGAGATGGATGGTGAAGGCGACCAGAATGGTGACGATGAGGGCCTCTTCCCACATGCCCAAGATGCATGCTCCGATAACAGCCAGGCTGGTCAACACCTGAAATCCCATTTGCAGACTGCGCAGGGAACCATAGGCTTCTCTAAACATCTGAATCCCACCAATCGCCACACCGGGTATTGCCAAGAGCGGGATGAGCACACCGTGGTAGCCCATCAACTCAGCGAGCATGATAAAGACGAGGACTGGAAACGCCACGCCGCCGCCGATCAGGCGCCATTGGTCTGGACGCAACCGGTTGGATTTGGCCTCCGCCAATTCAGGGGGTTGGCCTAAGACCTCCTCCAGTCCTCGTTTTCGCGCTTCAAGGAGCTGTTGATTTTTGGTCACCACCAACTGGACAAGAATCCGGTCGTCGTCTGAAATTTCAACATCAAGAACCCCCGGTTGTCGCCGGATCACGCGGTCAAGCCGTTGAACTGGCACTTCGTTTCGCAACGCGATGGCCGAAGCCTTGACGCCGACCAGTTCGTGGTGTTCAACATCGGGTGCATGGCCGAGGGAACGGAGCACCGAGGAGATCTCAAACAGAGGGCCAAGTTCGAGATTGACGTTAACGTTGACTTCTCCAGAGGTGACCGAGACCGTTGAGTCGGCGACCTGCTTCATTTGGTTCATCGCTCGAGCGGCCTTTGAGGCACAATCTGGGCAATCCATCCCCATGATGGGCCAGCTTACAGAATAGGTCCCTGCGGCATCGGAAATGACGGTCGTGTCGACGGTTTCGGCCTCGAGCGGTTCGTGCGTTGACCCGACGATCACCGGCGCCGATTTTGGCTTTGCATCAGGGGGGGATTTTGAGGGCTCATCGTCCTCGAGGGACAGAAAGACTTCCTCGCCCTCCGACGCGTCCATGGCAAACCGACTTCACGGTCGTTCAAGAAATCATCCTATAGTGCCGATGTCAATGCGAAGGCGAGGCAAGGTTCATGCCGCTCTTTCGGCCATCCCTCGGCATGGAGTGGCTTCCCGCCAATTGGTGCCCTCGCGTTGTGGTCATCGACATTGATGGTACCATTACGGACGGAAAGAAACACCTCTCCACGGACGCTGTCAACGCCATACGAAGGCTAGAAGATGCCGGGATACCCGTTGTGCTTGCCACCGGCAATGTACGTCCAATCACCTATGGATTGTGGCGGTTTCTGGGCCTCTCTGCACCCATGTGCTGCGAGAACGGAGGTGTTCTTTGGCACCCCTCATGGGAAACTCCCTTGCTTCGTGGATCAGCCGATGTCGCCAAAGAGGCAGCTCTTTGGTTGGCCACGCACGTTGATGGCGTCGATCCAAAGGGCATCGCTACGAACCAATGGCGAGAAAGCGAATGGTGCTTGTTTCCCGATGACCCACTTGAAGCGATTTCCGAGGCCGTTGCAGGAAGCAAATGGTCGCACCTCAGCGTGGTTCGAACAGGATTTGCCATTCACCTTATGGAGCCACATTTGAGCAAAGGCGAGGGGCTCCGTGTTCTCTTTGACAAGATGGGATGGTCCGTTGACGAGGCCTTGTGCGTTGGGGATGCGCCAAACGACCTTCCAATGTTCGAACTCCTCCACTGGGCGGTGGCCGTGGGTGGTGCGTTTGACGAGGTTTCACAGGCTGCGAACGTGGTGTCTCCTTATCCCCACGGAGCAACGTTCCCTCCTCTGGTTGACGCCATTTTGGAACGAGCGACGGGGGACAACCGTTGAACGCTATGGGCATTGATTTGGGCGGCAGTGGTTTCCGAATCGGTGTCTTTGATACGACGACGGGTGAGCTCACTGGGTCACTTCATCAGCACCTACACGGCGACTCGACCGGTCCCGACGAGGTCCTTGCCTCCATGTCTGAAGCCATCGAAATGTTGCGGTGGAATGGTCCGATTGGTCTGGGTTTTCCTGGCGCCGTGGAGGCCAACCGACCGATCACCGCTCCAAACCTCGGTCAAGCATGGGTTGGTGTTGAGATTGCGAAGCGACTTGAGGCCCACCATGGCGGGCGGTTCGCCCTGCTGAACGATGCCGATGCCGTCGCTGTGGCGGAGGCCGAACATGGCGTTGGCCACGGTGGCGCTGCGTGCGTTCTTACCCTGACGATCGGGACTGGCCTTGGCACAACCGTTCACCAAGATGGCGTTCTGGTGCCCAACCTCGAATACGGTCGATGGCCACATCCATCGCGAGGTGGATGCCTTGAGGACCACCTCTCGGGGCGCGCTCGCGTCCAGGAACATTTGAGCCTTGAAGCATGGGCCATTCGTTTTCAGGAAGGGTTGTCCCTTCTCGAGTATCGGCTTGAACCCGACCGAATCATTCTGTATGGAGGCGTGATGGAACACTGGG
>CAXHCG010000048.1:0-10663 GCA_964014905.1 uncultured Candidatus Poseidoniales archaeon
AGCCGCTCTGTTTGATGACGACGATTCATCCTTTGAGCAACCGCTTGATGACCTCGTAGAAGAGATTGCGGGGGCCTCCGCCGTGGCGGTAGAAATGCCCTCGGTAAGCACGCCTGCTGTCTCCATTCCGACGACCACCTCCGGTGGAGTCTCGATGCCCAGCGGAGCCGGAGAAACCGCAGCTGAACCGGTTGAGTCCGCTCCAACACCGGCGCCCGTTTCACTCCCCGAAAGCGCCCCCTTGGCGCAAGAACCAGCATCGAATCAGTCCACTGCAGGCATGGAAGCCCCCTCTCTCCCCACGCCCAAGTCCGTCCGCCACACCTGCACATCATGCGGCGCGATGTTTGAAATCGACATGCCGGCGGGACTTCGCCAAGCCCTCGTTGCTTGCCCAGCGTGCGTTGCCGACCAGACCGTTTCCGTTGATGGTTGAAAGTGAAGCCCACGAAGGGTTGTTTTTCGACTCAATCCGGCGAATGCTTCTCAAAGGAGGAGCCGGAGGAAGACGCATGGAAGAGCCGGCGCTACGCCTTTTGCGGGTTGGTCTTCCACAACCAAACCGGCGCGGTCGGATGGCCGTTTTGCTTGTTGGGTTGATGATGTTCTCGATGATGCCCCCCGTTTCGGGCGATGTCACCGTTGCTCGAGACGACTTCGGCGTCTTGGATGCGTTCGCTGCAACGCTCAAAGACCGTGCCGATGAAAGCGAGTCGCTGGTTGCCGTTCAAGGAGCACAATCCGCTTTTGCATTGGTGGATGCCTCAAAGCGGCCGGTCCAATCCGGCGATGCCTTGGCCGACGCCGAGGACGTCTTGAACCAGGTCGAACTTCGCGATACATCGCCGTTTGAAGAAGACCATCCACGACCGTATGAATTTCTGACCGATGTCGCCACGCACCCGGATGCATGGCCCTACAACCTCTGGCAGACCTTGTTTTCCATCGAGAACATCGGGCTGGACAATTTGCTTGGCATCGGCATCAACACCTACGCCGTGTACGTGAATTTTTCATCTCGAAACAACGGTCCGTCCTACGAAGCTTGGGACCAAGGGACCTTCACCGGTGAGTTGTTGGTCGGCACGGACCTCGTGCTGTTTGAGAACTACATCGACATCGACGGTGATGGTTCGGATGACCTATCGGTGGCGCTGACACTTGAAGGGTTGACCACCCTCGGCGAGGGCTTTGGTATCGAGACCGGAAGCAATCCGGTGCCCGGTGCGCCGGGTTTGCCCACCGAGTTATGGATTCGTCCGACCTTCCAATGGGCCGTGAATGCCTTGAACATTAACGACCCGCTTTGGAATGAACTTGAGCACCTTGAGGTGACGCTGATGAAAGGCCTGGCCTTTGACATCACGCTCTCAAACTCCGAGTCCTACGCCATCGTTGTTGATACTCGATTCACTCAACCTCCCTCAGACGTCACGCTGGGTGTTGGTATTGAGCGAATCTCCTTTGACATCAGCAGTGCCATCGCTCTGCCCCAGCAATTCCTCGCTTCGCTCTTGCTTGGCAACGTCAACTCCAGCGATTTGTCGTTGACCGGAATAACCGCCCCGTACGCCGTACGCCTGAACAACCCGAACGCCCCGGGAAGCACCGATCAGACCGATTGCAGCGAGACCCTGAATTACGACCCTGAAACCGACCACGACGCCAGGAGCAGGGACCACAAATGCGGCATTGGCATCGGTGTGGGATACGTTCGTTTTGGAGAGGTTCAGCCCGATCAGTCAATTGACATCCTCGAATACGCCTACCTCGACGTTGGCTTTCACCCCGAAGAAGGCAACACCATCATTCCTAGCGAGGTGGATTTGACGCTTCGAAACGACAACGTTGGCGACAACAGTTTTGACACCATTGAAATCTACTCCGACGTTGGGGCGGACGTCTACATTCACTACTTTGAGGACAGGTCGAACGTCCCGGAGGGCGACGATCCTTTCGGGAACATCACGGACTCCCGGTTATGGATTCGTGGCTTGCCTTCAGGGAGCCTCCATCAAGATGAAATCGCAGCTATTTTCACCACGATTGGAGAGGCACCCGGTTCAATCAATTTGCCAGGAGAAATTCCAGACCGGCTTTCGCTGATGATCGCCATCAAGAACTTCTCCGCCGATAACAGCAACAACGTCAACGACCCGACCCTCCCCATCAATCCAGCTTCACCCCCGAACACGCTGCTGTTGATTGCAGGCACGTCCTCCATCAAAACCTTCGACTACGCCTCGACCTTCAAACGCGGTGGGTATTCCGGCGACAGCTCGTCCATGGTCGTGCAAATTGAAGACGTCCCCAGGGTCATCGTCATTCAGGGCAGTTTCCTGCTTTCTTCAACCGGCGTGAATCGGGTAAATTTCGACAATCCGAACCTCAACACCATTGCGCAATTCTTCGACAATGCGTTACTTACGGTCGTTGAGATCGTGCTTGACATCGGTGCCATTCTGAACGGATTGCCCACCGCTGTCGTTGGAACTGCGGGGTCCACCGGTGGGGTGATTGACATTCAATGCTATAACCAAGTGAAAAAGAGTCTGCCGAGCAGCAATCGTGAATCGATGGAAATCGGTTACATGCAATTCGCCCTTGCGAGCAGTCCACAACCTTGGTTGCCGGAGATGGACCACATTCTGCTCTCGGAGGACACAACGATCGCCCTCATCGATGGACGTTTGGGTCCGGTTGAACCGCTTGTCCCGGTTGCCATGAGCATGAGAATCGGTGGCATTTCGCAGGTCCGGCACGCCTTCGACCCTGTCAACGAGGTTCGAGACATGCAGTTGGATGGTTCGGCGGGTGGTTCACTGCTGATCGGGCACATCAAACACGATGGTGGCGACATGGCCAGTGCCATCAAGCAATCCGCTATGGTTTCCAATCGCCCGGCGCAATTTGACATCCTTCAGCAAGCTGAATCCTTGCAGTACCAGGCCAGTGAACCCATTGGGACCATCACGTACGGTGGTCAATCCGGTGAACAGCGAAACGCCATCCGTTTATCCGGCCTCCCAGCAGCGTTTACGCTGGTGCTCGGAGACACGGTTGGGTACGTCGCCGACGGGCCGATGGAAAGCATTCAGGTCCAGATGACCAACGCCAGCACGCCGTTGACGATGGATGGCGATCACGTGCGATTTTGGGTGGATGAAGACACGGCCGAAGCCAGCCTCAGTCTGAAAATTTCGGACATCACGTCCATTGAACGCTTGAGCCCCCTTGTCCCGGGTTCAACCGGTCCTGAAGGCAACTCTGAGGTGCGGCTGGTGCGGGGTTCATCCTCACCGTTCAGCGTTTCCTTTGAGGACGCTTCCACGCACGCCAACCCCTTCCTCGGCCTTACCGGTCAAGTCTACTTCGACCCGCTACCGGCCAACATTTCCCTCACGTTACCTTCCGATGTGGATTCGGACGGCATTGAACTGCCAACTTTCGGTGAAGAGGAAGGCATTGAAGCCCTTTCCTTTTTCCTCGGCGATCTTGTTGACTTTGGCAGCGTTGTGAACGATTTCGTTCATGCCTTGACGGTGAACGTTGGCGGAGACATCGGTGAAAGTGAAAACATGAGTTTGGGGCTGGATTTGTTCACCGGCGAGGCGTTCAACATGACCGTGGATCTGAAGAAGGGGTCAAACCTTCAAGCCGAACCTGATTGGATGCACGGCATTGGTGTGGAAGCACTTGAACAAACCCGCCTTGAATCAAATCTTTCTCGAATGCCAGCCTTTACCGCCACCACCCGCGGGCCGATGGAAGACATTCTCAAGGATGGACGAATCGATGCCAGCGAACGGGTTCAAGCGCTCACCATCTTGGAGTCGATCAACATCACGGCGGCCGAAGCATTGGTGGATGCCCTCGAAGATGGACGGGTCGGCGATAATGAGCTGGACAACGTGAACCTGAGTCTACTCGCTGACGAAGGTCTGACGCTTCATGACACGAGGGCTTGGCACCTCCGGGCGTGGATGCCTTCTCTTCCAGCCGGGAAAATCGAAGTCGTGTATGACTTCAGAATGCTTGCTGGCGTACCCACGTACGAAGTTGATCTCAAGATGTCTCAATGGAAACCGATGTACCCGCAACTCACGGTCATCGCCAACGGGTTGGACGGCCAAGACGTTGAACTCTTCATCGACGGCCTTGACACCACCACGCCACGGAACGTCGAAGTCAACGCTGTCTTCTCAACCCAAGAAAACTTGACCGTCCCAAGGGTGTCCGTTGACATGTCTTACAACGCAGGTGTTCGGCTTAAATCGGCGCATGCCATTCTCGTCGATCATAACGCATTGACTCGGGTTGAGGCGTTGGTGGTGGGCATCCCACAGTCGACGGATGTTTCGGCCGTGATTGGGGATGTGTTGATTCTCAACCTCACCGTGCCTGAAATTTATCGAACCAACGGCCATTCTGCCGATTCCCTGATGCTGAAACAACTTCGGTACATCGACGGCTTTTGGTACCCGTCAACGGCTTTCATGCGGGACCTACCCGGAGAAATGCACCTTTCCACCGAACCCGACACCCGATTTGACATCCGAAAGCAAACGGCCTTCCAAGGCATGCGAACGCTGGATTATTCGTCAAACACGGATGACATGGACCTCTACTTGGAGGCCAGTGGGCGGGCCATTGAAGCCAAAGGTGATGTGTTGATGCTCGCCGAGGATTTACCAACCCGTTTCGTGTTGGAATTGACCGATGATTTCGGCATGAGGGTGGAATCGTCGGGATCAGGTGTCAAGAAGGTCTACGTGCGCCAGACCGATGTTCCTGCCATGCCGGGTGTGACGATTGAGCGAGTGGAAGTGGTCGGTCAAAACCTGAAGGGCGCTACCATCAACATTTACACACTGCCTGGCGACTATCCCATCATTGTCATTGACGACATCACGGACGGGCGTTTGGTGGCAACGGCTGAAGCCTACGTGCAACCCGGTGTTGTTGAATCGTGGCTCGGCCCTGTCTTTGGCGACTTCGAAATGGAGGGGCGAGCCGTGCTTCTGGATGCTCAATTCACCGGTATTGTGCCCACGGCTTCCTCGGTTGGCGTCAATGGAATTGTAACCGACCTCTCGCTTGTGGGTTCGCTCACGGGCGAGTTCGTAGAAACACGGCACATCATGGTGGTTGACCCCATCAGTTCTGCGCTTGCCAGCGGCATGGCCATGATTTTCGGGTGATGGAAGATGTCTGAACCAACGGCCGATGATTTGCGACATGGCGGTTCGTTGACCGACGAGCAGTCCCTTGAGGATTGGGAGGCAGAACAAGAGGCTGCAAAGTTGCTGTTAACCCTCAAGCGGGAGATAACGCCGGCAAGGGTTGCGATGGGAGGTGCGGTGCTGTTCATGCTGATCACGCTGGCGTTAAGCGGTTGGTACTGGATTTTGCCACGGGACGCGGTCACC
The DNA here is from genome assembly GCA_964014905.1 of uncultured Candidatus Poseidoniales archaeon. Lineage (GTDB taxonomy): Archaea > Thermoplasmatota > Poseidoniia > Poseidoniales > Poseidoniaceae > Poseidonia. The sequence goes on from CAXHCG010000048.1 coordinate 5,430, forward strand.
GTTGAAACCCATTACATGCAGCGAGGTGGACACCTGATGATGACCGAACTTCACAACGACGGTAGCCGGGACATCACCGACGTGGCGTTGGACATCCAATTCCAAACCGGCGACGGAGAACTCATCGAGAGCATGTCGCTTGAGCTCGATGTGCTTGAGGGCCATGCCTCAATCTCAGGCGATGATTTGGAAATGATGGTCATCGGCCATACGGTGTGGGACGATTACACGATTGTCATTGAACTCGAGTACAGGGATTACACCGGTCAATTGCGCCAGCCCGACGCGTTTGTTCACGAAGTGGGCGAATGGTCTCAGGAAATCTTCATGGACAAAGCCGAGCGCCATATCTGGCCGTTGGATTGAGTCCTGTTTGGACAAGCAGACCGAACCGATAAAGGACAGGAGCATGAGGCCATTCCATGGCTGGAGTTTCCAACCGCATCTCCGCAGGTGTGTTTGTTTTCCTCCTCTTGTTCTCGACCTCGAGTTCTTTGCTCACCCCACGCGATGATTCGGCAAACGAGATCACCACCTTCAACCCTGATTGGGTCCGCTTTGAGGTCAGCGATGATGTCTACCGCGAGGCGATTGGCGTGATGGATGAAAGCGTGATGGACGAAACCCGAGACACCCTTGCTATCACGCCTCTGGGCACCTTCGACGAAACAGGCCTCACCCTGGAAAGGCCCGTTCCAGAAGCATTTTTGGAGCCTAGATTCGACGTGTTGATGCTCATCGTTTCCAACGAAATGCGCTTCCATGATGCACGATTGGAACTTGAACAGGTTCCCGGTTTGGCGGTACGAGAATTCATATCGCCGTCAGGGTTGATGGTCCAAGGCACTCCAGCGGCCCTCCAAGAGGCAGAACAACACAAGGCGATTCTCACCAGCCACGCTGTACCAATCGGTATGTTCCTTCACGCCGACTTGATGGACATCGTTTTGTTGAACGAGGGCGATATGGCCCTTCGCCATCTCTTGCTCCGTCTGGACGGATGGAGAGATGATGGCGGCCCGGTGCAGGTTGTTTCCCTGACGGACAAAGCTGGCTTCACGCTTGAACAAGACCTTGGCGAAGTGGCGCAGCAGACCTTTGTCGATGCCATGGCATGGGACGCTGGTCGCTACGAGGGGACGCTCGAAGCGATTGACCTCGCTTCGTTGTTGCTTCAACCCTCGGTGATGCAACTCCGACCAGATCCCGCCTTTGCAGCGTTCAACGATCAGTCCCGTGGACACATGAAAGCCAACACCATGACGACCTACTTCACCACCGATTTGGACGGATCGGGACAAACCGTGGCCGTGGCCGATTCAGGCCTCGACGAAGACCACGGAGATTTTGGCACGCGCGTGGCGGGAAGCTACGATGTCATCGGCGACGGTTCCACCGCCGACAAGCATTCTGGCCACGGCACACACGTCGCCTGCACGGTGTTGGGTGACGGTTTCAGGGGTGGATACGGGGGCGTTGCACAGGCCGCTGACCTTTACTTCCAAGCGATGGAAAACGACAACACGGGCAACTTCCAATCCCCTTCACTCAACAACCTCCTCAACACCGCCTACAACGCGGGGGCGCGGACCCACACCAATTCATGGGGTTCATCGTCCGCCAGTGAACAATCAAAGTACAACTCTGAGACGGAAGACGTTGACGACCGGGCGAGCTACTATGACCGCTACTACAACGGCCTGGAAGGGATGACCATTCTGTTTGCTGCGGGCAATGACGGGCCCAATTCAGGCACCGTATCGCCACCCGCTACGGCTAAAAACATCATCTCGGTTGGCAATCATAAGAACCGAGGAAGCGGCTCGCCCGACAGCATGTGGAGCGGTTCTTCTCGAGGTCCCACCGAAGACGGCCGCATCAAGCCCGATTTGGTTGCACCGGGGGCGTATGTTCGCTCCTGCCGTGCGCAAGAAGCCGCCGACACCAACGGGGCCTCGTGGAGGAACTCATACTACCTTGAATACACGGGGACCTCGATGGCGACGCCAAACGCTGCGGGGGCTGCCTTGATGGTTCGCGAGTACCTTGAGGAAATCGCACAACGGCCTTCACCTCAAGGGGCTTTGGTCAAGGCGCTGCTCGTGCTTGGCGCTCAAGACATCGGTTCGCGCGACATTCCCAACGAGGACGAAGGGTGGGGGCGAATCAACCTCAGAAACAGCTTGGCGCCGCCCGGAGGTCAGGGCATTTGGGTGGACGACCGGTCGGTCATGTCCGGTACGGGGAACAGCAAATCGTATTCGTTCAACGTCTCTCAGTCGTCGGGTTTGTTCAAAGCCGTCTTGACGTGGTCTGACGAGCGAGGTTCCCGTTTCTCTTCCGCCCAGCTTGTAAACGACCTGGATTTAGAAATCACTTCGCCCGATGGGACCGTCTATTTGGGCAATGATTTCGCCAACGGGCGTTCGGTGACCGGCGGCACGCGAGACAGCGTCAACAATTTGGAGGTGGTGCTGGTCGACAGTGCGGCCATCGGGACATGGACGTTGAAGGTGAAAGATGCCCAGCACAGCGGCGGAAAAACACAACCCTACGCCGTGGCCGTGTTGGGTCACGGCGTCAATGACTTGCGACCCGACCCCAAGGTGGTTCCTGAAGACTTTGAGATGGACGTTGCCATCCCTCAGGTGGACGACCCGGTTCAATTGACCACGTCCTTCTTCAACTTTGGAAACGCCAAAGCCAACACTTTTCCCATCGCTTTCGAAGTCGATGGGACAGAACTTTCCCGCAGGACCATCGAGCTTGGCGCCGGGTCAAGCAAGGTCCTCATGTGGCCATGGACGCCTGAAACGGCCGGCGCCACCACCCTCTCGTTCATCATTGACCCCGACGACACCATGGAGGAAATCCGTGAAGACAACAACCGCTTGGATGTTCAGGTGAACGTGACGGCGCCGGGTGTAAAGTTAGAGACCGCAACACCTGTCCAAATCCTCAATTCAAGCAGCATAACGACCACGTCTTGGAACATTTCGCTGACCAACACGGCGTTGATTCCAACCAACGCCTCGATGCAGACAACCCAAGCCGTTCATGTTGAAACAGGCCAATCCATGCCGTGGTACGTTGGCAGCACAGAATCGAATTTCTCCATGGACGGGCAAGCCTCGGAATCGATCATCGTCACGCTTGTCCACCCTGCGCCACCCGCTCCCGGGACCTACCGAATTGACCTGCTGGCGCTGGACGTCGACAACAGCGTGGATTACCCATTGAGCGTTGACCTTGTCGTCCCTGATTTGCCGGAGGCAGGTTTGGAATTTGATTATCAAGTGGTCCCCGTCCATCCTTCTGAACCCACCAACATCTCTGTACGATTCCTCAACAACGGAAACGCTCCCATCGGGTACGACTTGTTCCTCGAGGCACCCGCCGGCTGGCAAGCCGGTTTCACCAACCTCGGAAGCGAAGGAGGGGCGTCCTCAGGTTCAACGGGCCTCATCAACAGCGAGGCGTTCAGAGCGGTCGGCATCATGTTCACACCCCCCCAAGTCATGACGGCGGCGGGGGCTGAGCGCATGGTGAAACTCACCGCTGTCTCTCAAACCGAGCAACAGGAATTAACGGTCTTTGACATTCCAATACAGGTGCTGACCGTCCGTGAAGTCCTCGTGAACGTTGAATCGTCCATCGGCGTTCTCCGACCGGATTCCAGCATTACGCTGCGCTACTCCATCGAACACAAAGGAAACATTGACCTGGACCTTTCACCGTCGTTTGCGCTCCCTGGGGGCTGGTCCGTTTCATCGTCTCTTGAACCGATTGACCTTCCATGGGCCACCAGCAAAAACCTCCTTTACACGCTCGAGGCGGGCAGCAATGCCCGCTCGGGTCAAATCCAACTTCACCTCGACAACGGTTCGAACCGGTTCACATGGACTGGCGACATTACCGTCGAAGTCCTTCCAGAGCCGACCCTGACCTTCATCGGACTGGAACTTGAGGACGGAACCACGTTTGGGACCGCCCAAGGTTCAGGGACTCACCCGTCGGGTGAAACTTTACAATTCACGTGGCTGTTAAACAACGAAGCTGAAACGCCATGGAATCCAAGCGCTAGCCTCCAACTTGACTCAGGTCTGTTCGGGGATTGCACGCCGGTTGGTCCGGTTGTCAAGGGCGAGGTCGCACCGGTGGTGTGCAACGTACTCATTGCAGCAAACATGGCGCCGATGACCGAACCTTCGTTCAGTCTGGTGCTCAGCGACGGTGGCGTGGAGCGAACCACGACGGTGGGGTTGCTGGTGGCGGCCAACGAACAGGTTTCGTGGGACATTGGGGCTGTGCCCGTGTTCACAACCGGGCAGGAGCGTCAGGTGACGGTTGAACTCACCAACACTGGAAACACGCCGCTTCAACGTCAATTGATCGTTCAAGAACCCGACGACTGGAAGGTCTCCATCGACGGCAATGACATCCTCGATATCGACGTTGGTCAATCGGTTCTTGTCCGGCTCAACGTACGGGCAGATTCTCCGGGAGCGGCCGATATCGTTGTCCGCTTGGCTCATAGCACGGCCTCGGAGTCGACCTACTCGTTTGCTGCCTCCTCGACGGGTGAGCCCGTTGGAACTTCGGGAGAAAGCGGTTTGGATTCTGCCCTCGCCCTCGGGCTGCTCGGCGTTGTTCTCCTGGTCGCTTGTTCTTTGCTCGGCGTCCAAATGCTACGCGGTCGCAATGATTCCAAGGCTCCAATCCCGGGTCATCTTCCCCTTCCAATGCCGGGTCAACCCACCCTCCCTCTCCAGGCATCACCGCCGAACGTTTCCACCCAAGTTCAGGCAGCACCACCTGTTGCTGTGCTCGCTCCTGCCGTTCGGCCAGTGCCTGCCAACGGAACGGTTGCGGTCTCACCTCCGCCGATGTGCTGGACGTGCCGCCAACCAATTTCGACGGCCATGGTCGGGTGTCCGTCTTGCGGTGCACGCTACCACGCCGATGGCGCTGCAGGCTGTGGCGCTCAACAGATTGAGGTCTGCGTCAATTGTGGCGCACCAGCCAGCACCTTCGTCAAAGCATGACGCAACCCCTTTTGCTGAAGCATGGGGAGCATAGGGTTTTGATAGGAGAACGATGAGCGCAGGGCATGATGCCTACGGCAAGCGCAGTGACCGCTTCACGCCGCACGGCCATCCTCCTCGTGCTGGTTATGTGCAGTGCTCTGCTCCCGCTCACGGCGCCCGTGGTTTCTGCTGATGGACGGGACGCTT
>CAXHCG010000049.1:0-10534 GCA_964014905.1 uncultured Candidatus Poseidoniales archaeon
GACAAGTTCCTCATCCAATTGGTGACGCCCGGCCGTGTCAACGATGACCAAATCAGCCGAGGCACAGGCTTGTAAGCCATTTCTTACAATGGCAACAGCGTCTTTGTTGTCCGGTTCACCATAGACTTGGACGGTGGTTTCTTCCAAAAGTTGGGACAATTGGGCATAAGCACCGGGTCGGTGCACGTCGGCCTCGATCACAGCGACCCGAAGCCCGTGCTTTTTGCGGTACCATTCTGCTAATTTTGCTGTCGTCGTGGTTTTTCCCTGACCGTACAGTCCGACGAGGAGCAAGGTCGCACCCCGGGGTTGGAAGGTTGTGCTTGGACCGAGAATCCTTACCAGTTCCGTGTAGAGGATGTTCATGGCGTGCGTTTGCATCGTCAGGCCCGGTCGCGGCTCCTCTTCTCGCATCCTTGTCTCGAGACGGTCCACGATTTCCTTGGTCTGGCGGATGTTGAAATCCGCTTCCTGAAGCGCGCGCCGGAGACTACGTGTCATCTCTCGGAGTTCTTCTTCGTCGAGTTTACGCTTGTTCTTGAGCAAACCCAACGAGCGGAAGATACCTCTCGACAAGCCTTCAAGAGCCATGTTTAGGCCTGATGGTTACCCCACTTCAATCCATGCCTTGAGAACCCAGTGGAGATTATTCTGCATCTCTGGGAATGAGGAGCGAGAGAACATCTCCTTCAAGGGAGGCTTTCACCAGACTGGATTTGACGTGGGTCTCGGTAGGGATGGCTTGTTCTCGGCCGTTGACGCCAACAAAGAGGACGCCGTCTTCGCTTCGAAGCGAGAGGTCACTTCGTTGCAGGCCAGGGAAGTGCAACTGGACGTGTTCATGCTTGTCCTTGAGTTCACCCACCATGCCCCGATGAACTTCATGATGCAGCACGTCGCCTATGGCGTGAGGTCCAATGGCATCCGGTAGGGTTTCAGGTTGTCCGTAGAGCAAACGACCCACTTCTCTTAGTGCTTCAAGCCCAACGATTTCTCCATCGGCCAACTCAAGCTGGCCTACGTTTATCCCTCCCAGTTTCTCATCAAGTTCAGCAATGCGTTCCAGTTCTTGCCTGCGCCGCTTCGCCAGGAATGGATGGTCAAATTCTGGGGTGATTCGATTCACAAGGCACCCTCCGATAGGGAGTTTGTATTCCACGAGTGAATCGTGGGCTCGGAGAGTTTCATTGATGCCCATTCGTTCCGGAATTGTCACAAGCGTGAATGAAGAGGTCGAAGGGTCGCTGAGAACTCGGCGCACGTGAAGCACACGGCGTCGAAAACGCTCCAACTCCTCTTTCATTGCGTCGCTCTCTTTTCGTCCAAAGAGCATTGAGCGCAAGCCACCGGAAACCCGCATTAATCGGAGCAACCGTCCAGACCAAGACTCGATGAGTTCAGGCAGCGATAAAAAGCGCAATGTATGGCCCGTCGGCGCCGTGTCGAAGACAATGACGTCCCATGTTGGGTTCTCCATGTGCTTCAACAATTCGTCAAAAGCCAATGCTTCATCAAGGCCGGGAAGAATCATATCGGAGGTCTTGATGTCTGATTTCACATCCTTTAGTTCATCTTTCGCCGACGGGTCGAGCATCATGCCAAGTCCGCCAAAACCACCCATGCTTCCACCACCCATGTTGTTCATGGCCTCTCCCACCTTTGGCAGGAGGTTTGAGAGTTTGGCCTCAGGGTCCATTTCGAGCCCGTACAATCCAGGTACGCCCTCCACTTCGACCGGAACCGGTCCGAGTTTGACGTCCAATGAATCCGAAGTGGAATGCGCAGGATCGCTTGAAACAAGGAGCACTTTCAAACCCGCGTCGGCCAACCAAACGGCGGTGGCCGACGAGGTGGTGGTCTTTCCCACGCCCCCTTTGCCACCAAACAAGAGGAGCCGTGCCATGCCTCCCCGAGAAGGAGGTGGTGTTTGAATCCCACCCTCCGCCATTCCGACGTCAACGAATTGAAGAAGGGAGGCATCTAGGGTAGGCCATGGTTTCGGAACTCGTGCTGTTTCAGCTCTCGAGTTTTTGTGCGCTGGTCGGCATGACGTTGGGCTGGCGCGGCGTGATGACGAAATTTGCTGGTTTCTACGATTTGCCGACGGCTTGGAGTCAGGTTTTTTGGGGCATCGTTCTCGGTGGCGTCTACGCCGTCACCGCCGATGGATTGCTGTTTCAGCCCTACTACACAACGGTGGTTTCAAACGACGGAATTTACACGGGATTGAACATTTTTTCCCTCATTATCGTGGCACTCTTCGCCTCGGTCTTCTCTCACTTTTTGTTGCGTCGGCCCCGTGTGCGGAAAGGGGGTTCGCAGCCTTCGAGCGGGTGGGCACTGGGGTTGGCCATTGGTGGCATGACGGCAATGGTTCTGATGTTTCGAATGTTTGAGTTTGAAGACATTTTCACACCGCTTGGGCTATTGAACATCGCTTTGATCTCTCTTGCGGCACCGCGTGCCGAGGCGCTCATCAACGCTCGGCATGGGTTCATGATGCTTCAGGACCGACGCTGGGGGGCCGTCGTACGCTCCACTTTTTGGAGAGCATCCTTGCTCGTCGGATTGTACTACGTTGTCTTCAACATGGAGGGTTGGTTGTTCATCATGCCCTTTCTTTTTCTGGCCAATCCTTCGGCTGAAAAATGGATTTGGGAATCGGTGCCCAAGGAGGGTCGTCGACGCTTGCGAAGGCTTTGGGCAGAACAAGCGCGTGATGCTCAGCGAGCAACGAACGCACCTCAGGACACCGAGGGGTTGGAATCTGAGGAGTAGAACTTTACTTACTTGTTATTCTTTGGCTCATTATTGGATTGTGGAACGGATATATCAAGTCAATTTTTGGCCGGGTCCTCATGGACAATCGTTATACGACGCCAGCCAAGCCAAAGAACATGGGTGCATGCCCCTATTGCCGCAGCGCTACGCTGCCAAGCGACACGATTTGCTATTCGTGTGGTCGCGTGTTGCCCAAAGGCGATCGTGGAAGTTACCGGCTTGAACAGCAATTCAGCAAAAAGAAGGGAAACAAGGACTCGACGTACTTGATGGCAGCAAAGCCCTCTCGCCGCGGGGTCGTTCAAACACACACGGGACGTCAACGCAACATCATGAAGCGACGAAAGAACCGCTTCCGCAGTTTCGCTATGCTCGGATTGGTCGCTTTCGTTTTGCTTTCTCCTCAAGCGCAGGAAGCTGTTTTCGGTGAGTTCGGTGGCGTGGAGGAGTTCCTTCAATCGCAGCTCGCTCCCTACCATGTTTACCCGAACGAAGCCACCTACACCCTCTCGAAGATCTCGGAGGTTTCTTCCAACGGGTTGGCCAGTGCAACGGAAAACATCCTCATCCCACCAACCGTTTACTCATCGCTTTCAGGGGCGGCTCAATTTGTGTACACGGATTCGACCCAAGAACAAACTCCGTCCGTCCTCCAGCAAACCCTCCAAATCACGGTCGTAATCGATGGCCAAGACATCAACGTTCCGATTGATGGTATGCCTCATCGAGGATATGGAAGCGCCATCGCTACGCCAAACGGGCACGAAGTTTGGTGGCCGAGTGTTGGTCCAGGCGATGACCAGTGCCCGGTGGCAAAATGTGTCAAGGTGCGCTCGAATTTCCAGAACGGGGGTTCACTTCGCTACGACTTCATGGTTCACGTTCAATCCGCTTCTTACAGCTGGTGGGACGACGGTCGGGTGAACGCCCAAATCGCAGGAAAGGAATCCGGCATCAACGCCGACAATTCGGGCACGTTTGCAGATTTAGCCTCTCGCGGCAACGGTGTTCGCCAAGCTCAATTCGGCGGCGATTATTGGTACGATCGCGGCGGCAGTGCAGGCTATGCCATTAACGCCCAAGATGATGTTGTGACGGCGACGGCGAATGCGATTTCAAGCAGCCTTCCCGAAGGCAGTTCCGAAAATGCCTATGCTTTTTCACGAGCCACCTTTGATTACCTCCACGCCTACATTACCTACGACAGAGAAGCACCAACTCCAGCCCGTTCCGGCCCCTCATGCCTCGCTGCATTAACCGGTGATTGCGACGAACAAACAAACGCCTTCTTTAGCCTTCTACGAACCCGCGGGATTCCTGGTTGGTACGCCTTTGGTGTTCTTGGCGATCCGTTTTATTCCAACGATGGATGGGAAGCCCACGCCTGGGGCTACATTCAGTTGCCGTTGAAAGACAGCTGGTGTGAGGAGCGAAACATTGTGATTCAAACCTGTTTTGTTGAAGCCCAGGTGGACGTGGTGAACAACAAGTGGCTACTTTCTACGCCCACAGCATACCTGGATTGGGTCGAGGAAGCCGATCCTTCGGGGAGTTTGGTGTACGAATACTACCATCCCGTTGACACTGAAACCTATGCAGGGACGAGCATTGATCGACTGCGAGGCTTTGAAACCCAAGGAACCGTTGAACTCAACGGTGGAACCTACAAAATAAAGAAGTACGCTGAAGCGTTTTGAGGAGTGATTGAGAATGCGTGTAATTATCGGTGGTGCTGGGCGCGTGGGCATTGCCCTCGCGAAAGCCCTTGCCAGTGAAAAATACGACCTTGTCGTCGTTGACAACGATTCCCGTGCTGTTGCTAATGCGCAATCCTTGGATTGCTTGGTGATCAATGGGAACATCACGTCCAGAGAAACGCTGCTCGAAGCTGGAATCAACTATGCGAGCGTTTTTGTCGCTGCCACGCCCTCCGATGAAGCCAACCTTATTGCCTGCTCAATTGCAGAACACGCCCATGAATCCAGTGACGGAGAGGATGGTTTGACGAGCATCTGTCGCTTGAGGACCTCGTCTTACGTGAATGAATACAGGCAGGGTCATCTTCTCGAATGGGCAAACGTGGACCATGTCGTTAATCCCTTACATGGAGCTATCCAACGGCTGAATGCAGGTCTCAGATCGACTGACCTTGAAGAAGTGATTCCGTTTGAAGACCATGCCTACGTCATTGAGTTTGATATTGGAGACACGGCGATGAACATTGTTGGGCGCCCGCTCCGGGAAGTCAAAGAGGACTTTGTCCATGGCCTACCCAACATCGTCGGTGTCAAACGCGACGGACAACGAAGTTTCATTCCAACGGACGAAAGTGTCCTCGAAATTGGTGATCGCGTAGCGGTATCGGTTATCGGTTTGGACAGTTTTAATCCAGCGCTCATAACCTTCGGACATGAAATATCTTACTTCCCAGAAACGCCGCGTGTTGTGATTGTTGGAGCCTCCAACATCGGAACAAAGATGGCTGAAGATTGGCTGGACCACGGAGCAACGGTCACGGTGCTCGAACGGGAACTGCACCTGGCGAACAAACTCGCTGGTTCGAAGACCGGCGGAAACGCCAACATTGACGTGATTCACGGTGACCATTTGGATCGCTCCATACTCGAAGAGATTTCAATCGATCAGTACGACGTCGCCGTGAGTGCCCTCGACGATGATCACGCCAACATCGCTGCTGTCTTGCTGATGGCCGACCTCGGTGTGCCCCACACGGGTTTGATGTTGTACGATGCCGATTTGGTAAAAGTCACCCAGCGTATGGGGATTTCATTTGCCGTTGATCGCCATCGAGTGGCCGTTAACAACATTCTCTCGTACGTTCACAAAAGCCTCTCTGGCCGCTACACGCTCCTCGCAGAAGTCCCCAATGTGGTTGGCATAACGCTGAAAGTGACCGAGCGGGCAAAGTTTGCGGGCAAAGTGGTTGGCGAAGCTAATTTCCCAGACTGGATGCGACTTGCCTTCATCAAACGGAGAAACCTATCAGGCAACTGGGAATCCATTGCTCCAGAACCCGACCAGCTTCTATTGGAAAACGACCGAGTCATCCTGTTTTGCCAAAAGGAGAAGGTTGCTGATGCTCAAAAGCGGTTCAAGGTGTAATCATGCGCTACGATGTGCTGAACCTCATTTTGGGATGGACCCTGTTGGCCCTTTTGGTGCCGTTGGGGCTTTGCGGCCTCATCACCGCGTGGCTTGATGGCTGGGAATTGGCCTTTCAGGCGTTCTTTCCTGCGATGCTGATCAGTGCCGGTCTTGGTTCAGCGATGCTCGGTTTGTTCACCCGGACAGATTCCGCGCAGCGTCTAAGGGATTTGGAAGCCTTTGTTGGGGTTGGATTGGTCTGGCCGTTAACGGTCCTCATCGGTGCTTTGCCGTATTGGTTTGGAGGTGTGTTTGTCGGTCCATTTGTCGATGGCGCCCTCGGCATTGACATCTTGCGTGGTTTCGTCAACTCCTGGTTCGAATCCATGTCGGGCTTCACCACCTCAGGTGCAACCGTGCTCTCCCACTCAATGAGTCCAAACTGCATTCCGGGAACAACGGCCGACTGCATTAATGCCCAGCCCCGTGGCTTGCTGCTCTGGCGTTCCTTAACGCAATGGCTTGGCGGAATGGGGGTTGTCATGCTGGGCATGCTCGTTCTTTCACGCATTATTGGGGGCGGAATGGCTCTGGCACGTGCCGAACTCACCGGCCCATCACTCTCTCGTCTGAGGCCAAAACTCCGCCAAACCGCCATGGCGTTGTGGGGGCTCTACCTTCTGCTCACTCTCCTCGAGATGATTGCGTTGAAATTCATCGGTGGAATGACGGTCTTTGACGCCGTGAATCACGCCTTCACCACCATGCCCAGTGGGGGCTTTTCGACGCGAGACGGAAGCATCGGACATTACGATTCATCAACCATTGAACTCATCATCATCGTGTTCATGTTCCTTGCTGGTGTGAATTTTACCTTGATGTGGTTGATGGGAGCTGGCGATTTCAAGGCTGCCATAAACGACGAAGAATTTCGAACCTATTTAATCTATATTTCAGGAGCTGTCTTTGTCATAACGCTCTCGCTTGTACTTGTAGGGGTCGCTCTTGGGCAAGCGGTGTTGGATACGTTGTTCCACGTGCTTTCCATCGGCACGTCCACTGGCTACGCTTCTGCGGATTATGGGTCGTGGCCAGGTGTGGCTCGAATCATTCTGTTTTTGTTGATGATCGTCGGTGCCTGTGCCGGATCAACCAGCGGTGGGCTCAAACTGATGCGCATACGCATCGGTCTCAAGGTTGCTTTCCGAGAGCTGGCACGCATTGCTCAGCCTCGGAAAATTCACATGATTCGAATGAACGATGAAGTCGTTGAACAAAAGCAGGTCAGTTTGGTGGTTGGAATGTTGTTCATATGGGTTATTTTGTTCGGTTTTTCCTGCATTGTTCTCGCCATGATGATGCCAGACGCTTCGTTTGAAACCATCTTTTCTGTGGCCGCATCTGGACTTGGAAACACCGGGCCGGCCCTTGGAGCATACGGCCCTACTGAAACATGGGCAAGCATGAATTCTGGTTCACTTCTCTTCACGTCGGTGTTGATGTGGTTTGGCCGTCTTGAACTCCTCACGGCGATCATCGTCCTTCACCCGCACAGCTGGCGTCGACAAGAAAAAGCAGACGGTGAACGGCAAGGCTTGGCCATGGTGAAACGAATCCTTGAGCGAGACGACTCAGAGGATTAGAACAACGTCGTTTGCCCTGGTGTCGATCCAGATTCGTCCCCATCGGTGGGTGGCTTCGGTGTTGGTTCGGTATTCTTGGGCTTTTGTGGAACGGGATGATCTGTAGGCAGGCGTTCCTCCTTCTCGGAGGCTTGCGTAGCCAAATGAACCTGTTGGGCATCTTCGTAGGTCTTCATAAGCGCCTTTGACGACCGTCTGGATTTCGCCAAACCAGCGATTGATAGATGTTCTTCAGACGTTAAACCGAGTCCAATTGAAACGTCCAGCAATGATGAATCTCCAAGCGGACTCTCGTCTTGCATCAGGACGAACAATGGATGGAGAAATTCTTCTCGAGTGATGGCTTTGTTGGTCCCAGCGAGGCTGGCGAGTTTCTCAACGATGCTTGCTCTTCCCGAAGGTGCAGAACGTCTCAAGTAGTGCGGGTAGGATGGAAAAATTCGTCCTTGCAGAGGCACCTGATTTGCCGTCGATGCAGCCAGCGCCGTCAAGTGATGCGTCCAGTAGGTCGAGCGGTGAGCGGTGTTGAGAAATCGGCCCATCATGGCCCGATCGGCCTGGAGCAGCGTGGTTGTTCCCCGCCGGACGCTTGGAGCATGGGAGAACAGTGAGGCGTTGTTCCAATGAACCCAATTAAGAAATTCAGATGCGTCCTTGTCAATCGTACGTATGAGGGCAGAAGCGCTTTCGCTTTCTCTCTCTCTATAGAGTTTATCAAGGCCGGGAAATATCTCGACAGAAACATCGCGCTGACTGGCTTTTGCGTGCTCGTGGACCATGGCGGAATTAAGGGGTTCATCGTTCAACCCAGAGGTCATCACCTGTAAATCACGGACCAAGGCTCTGAGGTCGCCGTGGTTGGTGGATGCGAGGGCGTCGATGGCTGCGTCCTCGAAGGGTATTCCTTCTTCACGAAGAACGCGGCGTGCTATGCGGCGCAAGGCTTCGTCGTTGGCTCGGACGAAATTTATTTTCAAAAGACGCCGTGTAAACCGATCTCGTGTGCTTCGCCATGATGAATTACGCCCCCAAAGGCCCATCTCTTCGTTGCATGCGAGGATGACTGGTTGTTTGGTTTGATCCAAGAGGCGAAGCAATTCTGCTTTTCCGCCCGAATCCCCCGAAAGCGTCGAACCCGGTCGCTCATCGTTTCCATCCATCGCCCGCTCAATTCGCTCCTGACTCACCTCGCGCAAGCCTCCGGAGAGGTGATCAACTTCGTCCAGAAGAATCAGCGTCCTCGACGGTGGAGCGGTGGGGTCGTGGAACAGTGAGCGGTGTGTTGCACCACTTGTTGCTGCTTTGCGAATGGCCGCAGCGTTTCGGGTGTCGCTTGCGTTAAGTTCGATCACGTTCCAACCCATGTCCTCTGCAATGGCGCGGGCGACCGTGGTTTTCCCCACACCCGGTGGACCGACGAGCAGAATCGCTTTTTTCTTTGGAGCACCGTTTTGCCATTCGTCAAGCCAAGCACGAATTTTTCTCCGCTGTACCTCATTGCCTTCGAGCAATTGCTCAGAGCGTGGGCGGTGGCGCTCAGTCCAATCGCTCACCTGACCCATGGGGTTACCTTCAGGGGAGGGTTCTTCAATTTTCACCATTGGCTTTGGCAAATTCATTGAGAATAAGCAAGCCAATGAAGCCTCCGACGATGAAACAAATCGGTGGGATTAGCGTTCGGGCGAGTGGTCCACTTGCTGAAAGATTCCGGTCAGCGAAAACGAGCGCTGAAATGGACGTGATGAAGGGTATGGTGTGGTAGTACCACGGTAAGGTTGAGGCAAAGTTCTGCTGGGGTGGTTTTGGACCACCTGCTTGTTGAATGGCCTCTTCGCTCAGGGCTTGAGAACACTTTGGGCAGATGTCCCATTCGGCGTCGACACCAATTCCACATGCGGGGCAGATGTCCATAGAGTTAAGGCAACACAATGCCTATTTGTATCTTGGTTTACGAACATCAATTCAGCCGAGGATTGCATCGGGGTGGACGCGAATCTGCTCACCTGTGTCCCTGTTTCGGATGGTTAACGTTCCGTCCTCAAGCGTTTGGTGGTCAACGGTTAGGCAGTGAGGGATGCCGATTTCATCCGCTCTTGCATACCTCCGACCTATCGAACCGCTTGCATCGTACATGGATACAAACCCTGGTTTTCTGCACAATTGCTGGTGTAGATTCCAGGCAACATCACCCATCCCGTCCTTCTCAAACAAGGGGAGAACGGCGTAATCAACCGGCGCGATGCACGGAGCGATTTGCATCAAAGTGTACCGTTCTCCGTTCTTTTCTGTCTCATGGTAAGCGTGGTCGATGGCATGCCATATGATTCGGTCAATGCCAAAGGCTGGCTCAATGACGTGCGGAATGTACCATTCACCGGTTTCTTTGATGGTTTGCTGGTTTGGTTTGACATGCTCATCCTTGACCTCTACAACTTCGCCGTTGAGTAGCGTGATGCTGCAGGGAAATTCAGTGTCTTTTGGCAACGCTTCAACCGCTGTTTTCACTTGGCCAGCCAGTGCTTTGAAGGCGGGTCCTGCCGTTGCACCGTCGATGGTCCATGCATCAATTACGGTGGTCCGAGGCTCGTCGAATTCCCGACGAGCCCGTAGGGTCCTCCCTGTGGCTTTTTCATGGCTCTCAAGGTCGTAACACCCTCGATGAGCGATTCCAACGCACTCGATCCATCCATAACTTCCTTGAATTTCTGCGTCCCAACAATCCACGGCGTAGTGGGCCATTTCGTCTCGTTCATGCTGCCGGAACCGTATTCTTGCCGGGTCGATGCCGACATCGACGAGGAAATCATGGGTGAGTCCCATGAATCGTGCGACGGTTGGATGACGAATGAGTTGGTTGTTACATGCCTCACTCAAGGTCATACAAACCGGTTTTTCCAAGTCCGGGAGAAGCGGCATTGGTCGGTCATCCCAACGGGAGAGGTCATCGGTCAGTTCAGCTTCTGTCTCTTATACACATCTCCGAGCCCACGAGACCGCTGATAATC
>CAXHCG010000050.1:0-10514 GCA_964014905.1 uncultured Candidatus Poseidoniales archaeon
ATACTGTCGTTGTCACAGGTTTGAGGCCCTACAGAATAACCAATCATGGAAAAAATACCTCCACCAATTGACATTGTAATTAAGACCATACAGAATTTATTGAACATTACATTGGCCTTAGGGATTTCTTTTTTTGGAGATGTTTTTTTCTTTTCTTTTTCGATTTTAGGTTTATCGTCTACAGAAATTCTCTTTTTCCAAGACTTCATTGCACGTGTTTTGGGGTTATAATTGTCAACTTTAGAATGGTTTACTTTAGTATCGCTTCGTTGACTTTGCGACATGATGAATCGTCCTACAAGAGGGTTATAATTGGTTTGCCGGCGAACAGACGCTACGCAAGAAAATATAGCGATTTAGTAAAGTGGATAAATGAATAGTATATGTTCACGAGGGGTTATGCTAAACACCCTTGTACACGACAAACTTGTATACATGGGTTTGCAGTAGGTCATATACAACGCTACCGATATGTGCGTATATGCATTGAAGGGACCCCCTTGTATTCATTCATGCAGTGGGACCTCCTCCTTCCGAAAAAGAGAAATTATGAAAAAAAGTTCAAAGAAAAGGATGCTTGAGAGGAAAAATCCTGCTGTGCTATTCGACTGGTGTTGGGTGACCAACAAAGCAGTTTCTGGCTTTTGGTCAAACAGTAAAACGTATTCTGCACTATTTTGATTGCCAATAACCGGAACAGGATCGTAGTCCTTGTACCATTCCCCCTCCGGACTGTTTGGGGTTCGATGCATTACCTCTTCGCCAGAAACACACCAGAACGTATTATGCCACGTGAACCTAGTCCAGAGACTTTGAGTTTCAGCGGAATCTGTGAATATACAACTACCATCCCTGTAAGTAAAGTAGAAATCGGTGTCGGGTGTACCATCGTTTGGAACAACGTAAGCGTATTGTCCTGAATCTGTTTGATACTGCTCTGGATTGTCTGTGCTTATCTGCGGGTTAAGATGATATACGAACATCGAGGTCAATGGAATAATTGAGATTACCATGGCCACAAAAATCGATGTTCGCCGACCACCCACTCTTCCCACTGGGCTTTCTTTCGTCCTGGGATTTATATTAATACCCATGATTGGCTCATCTCTGTACCTGTCATATGGCCCGCCATGTATCCTTTTCTGTGGCGATAGAGATTACTGGAATGCGCCATGTTTTGGATTGATTTCTGTTATTGCTGTGGTGATATCAGCCATATTTTCTAAAAAAGAATTTACTTTCGGTTTATTTATTGGCGTCTTAGTGACTCTTTTCTCTCTCATACTTTTGGAGTAAAGAGTTCTTCGAGTGGAGAATCAGTTTAGAGGTGAATCAACGGCTTTCTCCATATCGCCCTTTAATTTATGTCAAACATACACATGGGCTTGCTGTGGGTCATATTGAGCCGTACCCTATGATTCAACCTCGATGGCCATTGAGGCTGCACCATCTTTGGGCGTATGTTCACTCTTCTTCGATCTCATCTTGCTTGCAAGAAGCCTCCAAGAAGGCCACCCGTGCTTCCGTGAAGCCGTAGGACGTTGCTTGAATTTGAAGCATCGACTTTTCCTTCTCCGTGATCACTCCATCGCTGATGGCCGCCTTGTACAACTCGATGTACGTAATTTCTTGAGACGTAAAGGATTCTGGCATGATGAGCGTTGAAAATTTTGACAGGGAAGAAATGATGGGTTTTCGAAGCACAATGAACGGCATGCCAATCAGAATGCCACCAATCCATCCTCTGTCAAACACCGCTTCCATGGCTTCGGTAGCGAAAAGAAAGAGCAGCGCAAACAGGCCGGTAAAGACCGCAGTGGTGAACCCCTTCCTCAACTTTTCATCGATTCCAAACACTTCGTTTTTGACCATCGCATAGGTGAACACCAGGCCTTCAAACAAGGCAGCCAACACCACGGTCGTTGGCAGGAGAGGCCCGACCGCAATCAAGAGCTTCGGGACTTGCTCGTCAGGATTGAAGGGGTGTGTGTTAAGGGTCGGGGATTCTCCAAGAACGCCAATCAGCGTAAAGAGCATGAAAATGGTTGTAATCTGCAACACTGCTTTGCCGAAAAATCCGAGTTGAACTGCCCGTACCTCAACCGTTTGATGAGGCTCATCCTGCTTGCTTTCCGAGTAGATCTTGTTGATTGTAAACGCAGCATAAATGGCGCCGAGTGTCGGTAAGAGGAGAAGTATTCTGCTGAGGGGTTCGAGGGACGGCGATGACAGGGTCATAGGATAGACTGAACTCCAAGACGCCGGGCACGTTACGTCAAACGGCATGGGATCACCTGAAGCCGTCGCACCGGTGCCGCTACCCACGGTGGAACAGTACGTCCAACCAATGTCCCCAATGGCGTCATGGGTGCCACCCATGAGGGCGCTGATGGACAACACGGCTGCAGCGCACAGAACGGGAAGAACGTACAGCCCACGACCGCTAAGGAACCCTGAAAGACGGTGTGCAAAATTCTTTTTCGAGTAGAAGGTCGGCGCGAGGATGTACAGGAAAAACAGTTGCAGCGACATGATGTAATAGACGACGCGTGCATTTGACAGGAAGGAGATGTACGTCTCTGGCCATGAATAAAGCCAGAACAGCATGGATGTCCCGCATCGTACGGCTTCAGTTAACAGCATAAACGCCATGAAGCGGTTTTTGCCCTTGGACGGGTCGGCCCTGTAGATAAGAGCGGAAAGAAACACGAGGAACACCGCTGAAACGATGCTAAACACGGCTAAAACGTGCCAATACCCAATGAAGGACGTTGAGTAATCAGCGTTTGAGATGGTTCGCCAGTAGTAAACAAGCGGGCCCCCAACATCCGCCATGAAGTGACATGGAATCCGTGGTATTATTCATTTTAGGCTACCTACGTTAATGGCGGTTGCACCAAGAAACACAGGAAAGGAGGCAGTGAAAACCGCCGTAAGGAACTTTATGTTCCTCAGCAGCATCCATCGCAGGAACAGGAAACGCCACATGGATTACAGGTACAACACTCGCAAGGCATAACGATCCCAAACCTAGATAATAATTAAAGGTGACGGAATTATTAACGCTCGTCTCGATGTTAACAAAGGAAACTCGCCGAGTCAACGGGACGATTCATGTGTTTATTCACAAGGTGTTGAGGTAGCGCAGGTCGTGCAAAAAGAGGTCAAGAACCCAGTCGTTGTCGCCCCACCAAACACGCTGGTAACCAAATCGGTCAACGAGAATGGTGCCGGTTTCATGGTTCACGGTGTAATCATCTGGATGGTGACGTGCGCTGGAGTTGTTTTCGTACTCTTCGATCGTGAGCCCCACGCCGAAATTGATCCAAACGTTTTGCAGAGCGTTCATCGAAGGGCTATCGCTTTCGTTGCTGGAGGAGGTAAGATGGGCCCATTCTGAATTTGTTCCCGTTTTCCAATCGTGCAACACAGACATGTTGTCTCGCCAAGGATCGACGGTAATCGTCATGAACGTTGTTTTGTTCAATTCATCTTCGGACAATTGAGACTTGACCCACTTCATGTTGTGCGTGACGATGGGACAGATGTCCAAGCAGTTCGTAAAGAGGAACGCGATGGCGAGGGTCGTGTTGGCTGCTTGCTCAGAATAGGTCCATGATGTCCCATCGCTGGACATCAGTGTGAAATCTTGGACTTGGACGTTGTCGAGAGGTTCGCCGTGCGGTGTCCAGCGGTCAATGCTTTCCGGAGAAAGGCAGCCAGCAACCAGCAAGAGCGTGCACATGAGGAGGGCGATTGTTCGAGAAAGCATGCAGTCACCTCAAATCCGATACGGTTGGTCGACGTCCAGCTGAACCAGATAAAGTCCTGTTGAGATGCAAGAGGCGTACGTGATGCCATCGTGGTGCTCAACCGCCCACAAGAAGGGGACCCAACCAAAGTCGTAGAAACTGGAATCCAGCGGCGTTCCATCCTCTCCGTGTGGGAGGTAGTAGCCAACGGTCGCTTCTTCATGGACGGAAATTCGGTCGTTTGGGTTGGTCGGGTCAACGAGCGTTTCAATGTCCACGACCCACAGTCCGGCGTGATAATGAGAAATGTAGAGGCGTCCATCCCACCCACCACCGTGACTCTGGTCGGTGGTTTCATCGGTTTCAAAATAGGCGCTGTCAAGGTTGTGGGGTGAGAACAAAAGCCACTCGTCTTCATTGGCGTGAGCTTCACAATCAGCACCGTAACAATGGTCTTCTGCGTACGGTATTTCCCAGTCCCGTATCAATTTCGGTTTGAATTTGAACTGGCCGTCTTCCATCGTGTACTCGGTGGTATCAATCAGGTACAAAATACCAACACCGACGCTCGTGCTGAGGGTTTCCACGGCTGCAGTGACCAGGTGAACGGGTTCATCGGAGTAGCCAACGTGGGACAAATCCACCATCGTCGGGAAGGGTTCAGCGTAGTGAATGTAGGACACGCGACCACCGTTTTCATTGCCGGTCGGGCCACTGTCCGGCTGTCCGTCGTCGTCCAAATCAAGGAAATCCATCCACAAGCCAACTTCGGGTGCTCGCCAACGGCACATAATGGGGTTGCCGAATCCTGTTCGACAGGTGGATGCGTGGAGCACGTAGGCTTCTGGAGAGTTGGTTGGATGAGGAACATCCGTCACGTCGCCGATTCGAAGGCCGGCTTCCCAGTAACTTCCGTAGATGAAGGTGCGACCATATCGAGGGTCGTTCGGGTCCTCACCTGGCCAGGTTTGAACGGTCATGTCGTGAATGTAGATCCATCCGCCCATCGTGGTCTCCCAAGCGACTTCGTATTCACCTACTTTGACGATGGTGTGTCCAAGACCAGAGGCAGGGACGTTGGGGAGGTTACGAGCCGCCGAACCGTCCAAGTTGAGGTGGGCGATGGTGACGCCGCCACAGGCTTCACCGATGGCGTCGTTGCAGTTATCATAATCTGGATTAGCGATGAACATGTACCATTCACCGTCGATCATGTGCGTGTAAAGGTTGTGAGGGCCCGTTGGATGGTCAACATCGTACCATGAGTCGATCCAAAAAGGATTTGTTTTGTCCGTCACGTCGATGAGGGTGACGCTGACTTGGGCAGGGTCGCTCCACTGGCCGATGTTGGGATCGGAATTTCCGGGATCGACGAGTTGATTTTGCTGGATGATGTATTCCCGGCCATTGTATTCAAGGTACTTGACGTCTAACACCTGGGTGTTTGGGTCGTTGTACACGCCGGTAACGGTGGTGTTCGTCGGGTCGGTCACGTTAACGATGTGCATGTCGTTCCAGCCAGCAAGGTAAGCGTACGTTTCGCCGTCCGGCGTGGTGGCGACTTGCACCTCGGCGTTTCCAGGCGTCGTCAGGGGGTTGAAGTCAAGAAGTTCCATGTTGTCCGTGCCCAACTCGTGTTGGCTAGCGTTTTTGTGGTCGTGACCCTCACCCTGAATCAACGGGTCAACGGCTTTTTGCATCGGATTTTCATCAATGCTTTCCTGGACATCGTCGCCGAACACCAGCATCGTTGCAGAAGTAAGAAAAAGGATTGTAAAGATACCAAGAAGGAGTTCCTTACCGCCCATGCCTGCCTCAACCCGCCCATCCGTTTGGTCTTTATGATTTGGGGATTACGCATAATTCATGCGAAGTGGAGTGTGTGTCGTTGTGATCGGTTCGCTCCTTCTGGCGACGTTGTTGACACCAGCCGTCAGTGCTCACGAACAAAAAACCCTGACGGTTATCCTCACGGACGAAGGTGTGGTCGCAGGCAACATCACGGACCAAGCCTTCGTTCAGGGAAACTCGGTTTGGTTCCGCATGGAAGACAGCACCAGCAACACCAGCATGGTGGTGCAAATCGACACAAATTTTGACGGCGTGTTCAACGCCTCCGATGATTTCGATTCTGGTGAGCTTGTGAACGCCTGCGAACTCGATGAAAACGGGTCCCTCGTGGATGAGGCATGCGCCGTTTCTGCGACGCATCAGTTCATGCAAAATGCAACGGTTGGCACCTACCTTTTCTGGGTGCATCGAGACCACAACGGAACACAAACGGTGTGGAACCACTCCATCACCGTCAACAAAGACGTGCATGAAGAGGAGGGGCCGTCCGCCGGCGATTGCTTTGGTGTTGGGTGTGATGTAAACGACGATGAGCAGACGAATGAGGGCGAAGCGTCTTGGGCTACAGAGTCACCGCTGTTCTTGGTGCTCGCCGTCATCTCACTCATCGGGATGATCGCCTTGACAATCTCAATCGCCACAGAACGGGATGAAGAAGACGAACTGAAGACCTACACCGAAGAAAAGTGAATCATCCTTCAATAAGCGGGCAGTTGGCGTCGTTCACCGTCTCAATGAAGTGCCTTGAAAACAGGGGTTTTGGTCGTTGAGTCGTTTGCTGTCGGTTCTTTTTTGACATGTTCTCATGAATACATTGTTCCTGTTCCCTCATCAAAGAATCGGTCCAAATCAGGGTAGACCTTGAGAAGGTGAACCACCACGGCCTCCTAATGGGACAGCGCTCTGGCCAAGCCTTCTTTCTAATTTCATTGATGCTGCTCACCCCTTTGTCGGGTTGTTTTGGGCAGCAGGACGGGGGCGGTTTGGAGTCAACAGACGACGTGGTTATCACCCCTCCAGTTCTGACTGGGGGCGTCTTTCAGGGCGTCACCATCGCTTCCGAAGTTGACCTTGCTGTCTTTGTCCCCTATCTTATGTTGAACTCCGATACCGGGTTTGTTCAGAATTCGACGGTGATTGACCTCGAAGCGGGAGAGTCGATCATGCTGACCCTCCTTGCTCCACCCCGAACCGACACCGCGGTGTTTATGCTCGGAGAGTATGGAAGGGAGAACTGGCCAATTCGCACGACCGAAGAATCATGGCGGACATGGGTCCAACGTGATGCGAACGAGCGGGACGATAACCCTGGGATCCAGCGCATGGCAGCGGTCAACGGAACACTGGACACCGTTCTGCCCTCAAACAGCACGGGTGGTTCAGTCCTTGCCGTTCGTGTGCCAATTGAACGCCCAATGGCGGCGGCTTACAGTGAAGCGGACGGTGGGCGGCACTCGACAGGTCTGGTCGATGGATTGAACGTGTTCAACTACATCAGTCACATGTCCGACGAGACGCCCGACTTAACGGACGCCGCTGACGGTGCCGTCGGCTACCTCGACCGGTGGGCGGGACAAGGAAACGCAGCTTACGAGGACGCTGCACAATACCTCATCGGCAACTTGGAAAGTTTCGGCCTTGAGGTTATCACCCAACGTTTCACGTATGATTCGCTTATGACCGGCGCCCAAAACCCCGAGGCGTACAACATCTGTGGCTACCGGTTTGGAGAAGTCAATCCGGACAAGTGGATGGTGTTTGGTGCCCACTTTGACATCGCACCACCGGTGAACGGTGGCATGCTGGACCCGCACATTTTCGGTCGGACCTACGGAACTCGAGTTGGCGCTTATGACAACACCGCAGGAACCGCCATGGTGCTCACCGTCGCCGAAGCGATGGCGAACTTCAACACTCGAAACACGATGGTGTTCTGTCTTTGGTCGGGTGAAGAAGGAGGAAAGCGAGGAAGTGATTTCTGGACCGATTACTGGGTGAAAGAAGACAACCCGAACGTCGAGGTGACCAACTACGTGAACCTCGACATGGCCGGCGTCAACTGGCCCGGTGGTGGTGGAGCCCCTTGCGGCGGAAACCACGGCGGCGGCGAAGGAGGGTGTGACCCCCAGCCTGCGGTGGACCCCGATGGGTATCCAAAAGACGAGGAGGTCTGGCCCATGCGCGTCTACATCGGTCCAAGTTTGGACCACGACATCATGAATCAACCCGGAATGGTTGGCTTGGCCATGTGGATTGGCTCCGACGCCATTGGCGTTGAAGAACAAATGTCAATGCTCATCGGCACCGACCATCCAGCTGACACGTGGAAGGTCGACGATTGGATGGTCAAGGACCGTCCTGAGATCATTGTTTACGAAGACACGACGGCGCGGTCAGACCACGCCACGTTCCAAGACAACCTCGGCACCGTTACCATGGGCTTTGGTGGACTCGTGGATGGGTATTGGTGCTACCACCAAACATGCGACACCGTTGACGAAATGATCGACTGGATGGACACCACGGGCAAAGATTACGGAGAGGAACAGTCAGGTACCAGCAACCTGGTTGACGCGCTTGACACCATTACGTGGTGGGCGACGTACTCCTTCTTCCATCTGGATGAAAACCCAGTACGGAACGCTTACTTGTAGGGTGGTTGGGCCTGAACAGTCGCAAGCATCGTGCGGGTCGGTGTCTCGCTTTCACCTCAGCGAATCATTGACGAAAGAGGTGAAGCCACGGCGTCCAAGACGGTAAAAGGGGACCAAACACCCATGGCCCAAGTGAACATAGGGATGGCAAAAATCAACAACACGGCAAAAAAGGCTCGTTCGCTCCAGTCCTTGACCTTTAGACCGTCCAACGGGCCGAAGGGAAGCATGTTAAACAACCCGAGAAACAAATTTGCAGCGAGCCAGTAATATCCTGCATCGGCGAGCATGGCCTTCCAATTCAATGCACCATCCACGAGATAGAATCGCTCGAAGACTTCCCTTATGCTGGTGGCAAGGTGTTCATGAGCGCCTGTCAAGCCAAGGATGAGGCCCCATAGCGGAATGCCAACGAGAAAAAGGCTGAGGTTGGTTAACGGACCAGCAACGGCGATGTGTCCGTTTTGCCGCCTCGTGACAAGTCCAGCAACCATCACCGCCCCAGGAGCCATGAACAAAAAGCCGAGAAAGAAGGCAATCCCAACACCAAACTGCAGGCCCTTCGGATCGGCCCTGAATTCAGCCCAACATCCGTTTTTCTTGGCCACCAATTTATGTCCAATTTCGTGGAGAAGAAACGCTGGACCAATGGCGATGAACATGACCGGCATGGCAAGAAGAATTTTCAACACCCATTTTGAGAAGGTAAGCTCTTTGATGCCCCAAACGCCGTTCGCAGCCATGAATCCGAGGGCGAGGGTGAACGCGCCCATGGCAAGACGAAGGTTCTGTTTTTCGATATCACTGAAGTGCCATAACCGTCCCGTGTGGTGTTTTGGTTTCTCCCAGTTGTCTTGGCCAAGAAACTGAAGAATGGCCCCCGAAAGTGAAGACGATGATTCAAAGTGGTGGGTGCCGTCGGCATCGACCCGTTGATGCACACGGTGAATACGGGGGGACGAACGTTGGTTTCGAAACGGGTCGTCATCCAGGATGTCCGCCCGTGAATCCCTTCTTCCCATGGCATTCCCTTGTTCTCGGTATGATTTGAAGCCTCGCGTACAAGGTTTCTTTTTGTAGAGGCGATAGGGGTTGGCAAAGGGATGAACTTCCGAAGGAGTGGAGTGGTTTGGGAAACAACTTACCGAACCAAGACAAGGACATTGTTTTTCTTTTTGAATCGGGTTTTACACCGGCCCAAATCTCAACCCTCAAAGGCATCACGGAGGAGTCAGTGCAAACCATCCTCGATGAGAGAATCGTATCAGCCCGTCAGACGAAACAGCAAAACGTCATTCAAGAGATAGGGAACAAGAATCCTTGGAAAGACGAGGTTCCTGAACGAGACGTGGTGCAAGACGTTGTTCGATCCGTTACTCCTGTCGAGGTCGATCTTCATGCCTACGGCGCTCGAACTGTCCCGTCTCGGCCCATCGAGCGAATTGATCGCAGCGATCGGGTCGGTGAAGACACAGCGCTCATGGATCGCGTTCATGCGGCTGCAGATCAGGATGGGTTGGATGAAGACGCTGCGAAAATTTTTGAAGACATCGAGTTCAACCAACGGCAATCAAAGCGTGATGCGCTCAAATCTGCCTTGGACGATGTCAGAGAACTTGTTGACGATGATTTAGAGTTTTGATCAGAGAACCGTATCGGAAAACATTCGTGGAGCATTGGACGATTTCAAATCGTACGTGATTCGTTGCGTACCCTTGCCTTTTGATTTCTTACCGAGAAGGTTGATGTGTCCCAATTCATTGGTGTTGCTGACGTGCGTTCCTGCACAGGGGCACATGTCGATACCGTCGCCGATTGTGACGATACGAAGTTCCCTCACGCTTGCTGGCAGCAAGTCCATGTTTGTCCGATCGGGGGGCATGACGGCATTGATCTGCTCGCGGGTCATGGTGGAATCGGTTATTTCTAGGCCCCCGTCAATGTGGTGGTTTACCGCATTGATGAGTTCATCAAGCATGGTTTCATCAAAGGAAATGGGATTGAAATCAATGCGTGATCGGTCCGCATGCAGTTGATTTCCGACGGTTCGGACGCCGTCAAACAACTCGTAGGCAATACCGCTGACAAGGTGTTGGGCCGTGTGCATGCGCATGCGTTGGTATCGCGTTTCCCAATCGATGATGCCCCGTACCTCGTCACCAACCGTCAATTGATGGTCTCCTGTGACGGTGTGAAGGACATCGTTTCGACCGCGTACTTCGGACACGTCGAGAGCACCGTTTGGGCCTTCAAAGAC
>CAXHCG010000051.1:0-10441 GCA_964014905.1 uncultured Candidatus Poseidoniales archaeon
AAATTCAGTTAGGGGGGTTCGCTGCTCTTGGCTTTAACGCCCTCGTCAACAACGCTGCAATGCTTCGATGGCGCTGGGGGGCTGATTGCCCGATTACCGTTCGCATTCCGTTGGGCGCTCGCACACGTTCTGGACCGTTCCACGCCAACATGATTGAATCCTGGTTTGCCAACGACCCGGGCCTCATCGTCATGGCCCCCGGCACGCCACAAGATGCCTATGATCTGCTTATGGAAGGAGCACAACTCCCCGACCCCGTCCTGATGCTCGAACACATTGGACTGTATGGACTAAGGGGGGGGTTGACCGGATGGGGCATGAACATCAACCAACAGGTCGACACCGAAAGCGTGAATCAACACATTGCTGAAGGTAAACGCTACAAAATTGGTCGGGCCGAAGTAATCCGTGGTGGCCGCGACCTAACCCTCATCACCTGGGGTGCCATGGTGCACATTGCCCTCCAAGCAGCCGAAGCATTGGCCGATGAGGACATTGAAATCGAGGTGGTCGACCTCCGCACCTTGATTCCGTTTGATGCCGAAACCTGCGTGGCTTCCGTACAACGCACGGGTCGTTTGGTGGTCCTCCAAGAAGGTCAGTGGTCGGGCGGGCTTGGTCATACGATTCAGTCGCGTGTCATGGAAGATTGCTTCTATGAATTGGAATCTGCTCCGACCGTGATTGGCGCCCTCGATACACCTGTCCCCTTTTCTCCTCCACTCGAAAACCACACCATTCCTTCCTTGGAACATGTCGTGGATATGCTTCGCTCATCGGTCGGGGCCTGATTCGGTTGGGAACAGCCATCGCTTGATGTCAACGGCAACCCAGGCGCCGAGCGTCGTGGATACGAGGTAAAACGGCAGGCTGGCCCATAATTGGTTGAGCGCGTTTGGGCCAAACGTTCGTGCGGGGTTCATGCTCGCTCCTGTGAGCGGTCCGGCAGCAAAGGCCAGCACACCCACCGTCGCTCCCACCCATGCAGCGATGGTCAACCGTGAGGCTGAACGCTGGACGATCCACAAGATGCTCGCCATGAGGGCAGCGGTGATGGCCACTTCAATCGAGAATCCTTCAACAAGCGAAACAGAGGCTGCAAGCTCCGTGGGCGCAGCACCCCCCACCAGCCAAGCACCGCAGAGGCCGCCGAGAAATTGGGCAACGAGGTACACCGGAAGCAGGTTTGTTTCAAGTTGACCGTCGCGCCAAAATGCGAGGCTCACGGCGGGGTTGATGTGCGCTCCACTCCACGGTCCAAAAACGAGGATTGCGAGCATAACAACCGCTCCAAAAGGCCAGTGAGACAGCCCCGTGACTTCCTCCCAAGGCTACGCTGCCGCACCCCACACTCACCATGAGCGCCGTGCCGAGAAATTCTCCCGCCGCCTGTCTGCGCATGGGTGTGGGAGTGAAAAGGGGTTCAAAGCCTTCGTGAAGGTCATGAACCGTTCATACACGAGGGAACCGTCAAGAAGTGGAGGCTTCTGCTTGGGCTATGGGTGAGGAGGCGGCTGCTTCAGAAAGTGGCATACCGCAACTTCTGATGAGCAACACCCTCGTCCTTAACGGGGCCCTCTTTCTTGGCATTCTTGCGCTTCACACCCTGCTTGAGGACTCGACCATCAACAACAATTTGGTTTCAACAGCCCTGCTCGCCATGGCCCTTGCGCTTTTGATAAAATCAGCCGATGTGTTCATCGAAGGGGCAAAGGGCCTCGCCCACCGGGCGGGTTTGCCAGAAGTGGTCATCGGCCTCACCATCGTTTCGATTGGGACCTCGCTTCCAGAGATTCTGGTGACCTCAACGGCCGCTGCTGACATTCCCACCAACCCTGAAATTGGCGACCTTGCCATCGGAGGCATCTACGGTTCAATTTTGGTTCAAATCACCTTGATTTTGGGCATGGTTGTTGCCTTCAGAGGCGTCAAGGTGCGACCATCATGGCTCAAGCGTGATGGATTCATCATGTTCACATCCATTGGTCTGATGACGCTCTTTTTGTTCACTGGAAACGGTCTGAGTCGTGTTGAAGGTGCCCTGTTGATGTCGCTTTACGTGGCCTACATTTACTGGCTCTTGTCCCACCGGGATGAAATCCTCGAGGAGGAACTAAGCGGTGGTGAAAAGGTTGAGAGAAAATTGAATCGGACCACAGCAGCCTACGGTTTCATGGTGACCTCTGGCCTGCTTTTGGCTCTGTTTGCCGCCCATCATTTGGTCAATGTCGCCAGTGATATGGCGTATGCTTTCAATGTCCCACACGCTGTTATTGGAACCACCGTGTCGGGTTTGGGTACTTCCCTGCCTGAACTCACCATCGCCTTCTTGGCTGCGAAGCGAAGCCAAGGAGTGGCGATTGGTACGCTTATTGGCTCAAACATCACCGACCCTCTTCTGTCCATTGGCTTCGCCGCTGTCGTTCATCCACTTGCACTCACCTCTGCGAGTTTTGGTTTGACCGCATACATCATCATCCCAGCGACGTTTGTTGGTACCGGCGTTGCGTTGATCATGATGCGTTCGCAGTATGAATTCAAACGTTGGGAGGGCGTTGTTCTGATTTTGATTTATCTGATTTTCCTCGCAGCGTTGGCAGCCGAACGAACCGGATACATTGCCGTGTGAAGAGCGAGTCTCACACGCCGCCATCTAATCGCTCTTAAGGGAGCGATGCTTGGGGGGGAACATGGTGGACTTCCAACTCGATGAGATGCAAGCCATGTTGAAGGAACTCGCCCACGAGTTTGCCCGAGACGAAATCCGACCCCACGCCGAACATTGGGACGAAACGGCACATTACCCAAAGGCAACCATACAAGCTGCTCATGAGATGGGTCTGCTGAACTTGCACGTCCCAGAAGCCTACGGTGGTGCTGGATTGGGTTCGTTCGAAGAAGTTCTTGTGAACGAGGAATTGGCCTGGGGTGACCCTGGATTTGCCACGGCCGCCTACGCCACTGCGCTCGCCAGCGCCCCCATCATTACCGGTGCCACCGAGGACCAGAAAGAGCACTGGCTGCGGAAGATTTCGGAAGAAGGGGCCCTTGCGTCCTATGCCGTGACTGAACCCGGTGCAGGTTCAGACGTCGCCGCTTGCACCACCACCGCTCTTCGAGACGGGGATGAATACGTCATTAACGGCTCCAAAATGTGGATCACCGGTGCAGGCTACGCTGACTTTTTCTTCGTCCTTGCAAAGACTGACCCGAGCGCTGGCTACCGTGGCATGTCTGGATTCATTGTCGAAAAGGATGCTGAGGGCTTCTCTCTGGGGAAGAAAGAGACCAACATGGGCCAACGTTGTTCCGATACACGGTCGATTTCCTTTGACGATGTTCGCGTCCCAGCCGACCACCTCATCGGTGGCTCTGAATCGGGGGGATGGATGAACGCCATGAAGGCGTTTGACATGAGTCGGCCAAACATTGCCGCTCATGCCACCGGTTTAGCAAGGGCGGCCTACGAGCATGCTCTGCAATATTCCAACGAACGGAAAACCTTCGGCAAACCCCTTCATCAACATCAGGCCGTCCAATTCATGCTCGCCGATATGAAGACCAACCTTGAGGCTGCTCGCATGCTGACTTGGAAATCAGCCGCTGAATTTGACGCAGGAGTGCGCAACACCGAATCGGCAGCCCACGCCAAGCGTTTTTCCGCTGACATGGCGATGCAGGTGACCACCGACGCCGTGCAGGTTTACGGCGGCTACGGCTATTCAGAGGAATACCCTGTGGCGCGTCTCATGCGTGGCGCAAAGGTCATGCAGATTTACGAAGGGTCTTCCCAAGTTCAACGGATGATCATTGGCCGTGAGATTACCAAGGACTTTTGATCATCGTCGACCTTTCCTGAGGTTGTCCTCAAGTCGCCAAATCTGTTCATCGTCATGATGCCAGTTTGGTGATTGAAAGGCCTCGTTTTCGTTTTCTTGACGCCGGACCCAAGCATCGTATTGCTGGTCTTCAATGCAGGCCGCCTGGCGCTCATGTTCTTCCGCTTCAAAGAGTTGGCACAGGGCCCACATTTCATCGTCCATGTAGGCCTCAAGGTCTTCATCTCCCCCATATTCCTCTTCAATGTAGACCTCTTCTTCCAAAATCACGCCTTCTTCGCTGAATTGATAGACACCCTTGAGTTCCTTCCTCGGTGAGACAATGAATTGAGCAAGCAAGGGAATTCGCATCCCCGTTGTTTTGTCGTTTTGCAACGCCAAAGCAAGCGCTGCCACTTGGTCGCCCACGGGCAGAAGCATCGAACTCTGACGGGGGTGCATGCACAACGAGACCGCAAACGGGTTTCGTTCCAAGAGGTCGCTTTTCCACGCCGCTGCAACAATGTTCATTTTCCAGTGAACCTCTTTCACCTCCCTGTATTCCCCATCGATGTCAATGTAGTCCTCCGTGTAGTGGGCATGCGTATCCACGCAGTACCATCGCCGGGATGCTCCCTGAATGAACACTCGGGGCAGGGATTGATGGTTTAGCTTAAGCTCCATTCGCGATGATCCGGAGACGATTGTTTCGAGGAACTGCATCGACCGCGCGTACGCATCTCGGTTGGCCTTGAGCCAGTGTCCGGGCGGCTTCCATGCGATCACATGCGTTCAATTCACTCAGCCTATATCAAGGTCCAATCAGGATAAACCCCAAGCGTTGAGCCTGTGTGAGCACTCCATGAGCCGTGCTCCCGTTCCAGCCGTCGTGCTCGCTGCTGGCCTTAGTCGCCGCTTAGGTTCTCCCAAAGCGATGATCCAAGTGAACGGAAAAGAGCTCGTCCGTTGGATATACGAGCGGCTGGTTCTCTCAGGATGCTTGCCGGTCGTGGTTGTCAACACCGAGATTGCGATGGAGGTTGCTCGCCTTCTACCCGATGCTCACCTTGTGGTAAACCCGAATCCAGATGCAGGAAGGACCGGCTCTCTTCAATTGGGTATTGAGGCGTTGTCGGCCCGAATGAACCTGAAGTCACAGCAAGTCGTAATGGCGCCGGTTGACAGGCCTGGATGGGACGTTGGTGTCTTGAATTTCCTGCTCCAACAGCAGGGGGATTCAGCGCCCGCATTTGAGGGTCGTAAAGGCCATCCTGTCGTGCTGAGCGCTGCATCGGTCGAAGCCGTGAAAAAAGCTGAGCCCCATCAACCGTTGAGGGAGTTGGTGTCGTTCGCACCTCTCCCAGTTGCTGCACCATGGCTGCACCTCAACATTGACACTGAAGAGGATGTGGCGGACTTAAAATCAAACAACGCTGCGCTTCTGGCCTGTTTTTCATTAGGCGAAGGGATATGAGGGCCGTCCGCTGAGGCATCACCATGACCGCTCATGTCCTCCAGTGGGTGCTGAGTGAGTTGGCACGGCAACGTACGGTGGCCGTAGCAACCGTTCTCAACACCGCCGGAAGCGTTCCAGGGAAGACAGGTGCTCGCTTGGCCATGTCCTCTTTTGAGGGGGGGTGGGTTGGCACTGTCGGCGGCGCTGGACTTGAGCATCGGGTTCTGGAACGCTGCCGCGAATTGCTTACCAAACAGCACAAGCCGTTTGCTGAAGTGCTCACGTATGGCCTGAACAAGGGTGCGAAGGGCTATGAGGTAACACCGCTTGATTCGTTGTGCGGGGGTCGCGTGGCGATCTCCATCGAGGTGATGATTCCCATGCCCCACGTTCACATCATGGGAGGCGGACATTGCGGAGAGGCTTTGGCCACGACGCTTCATGGCCTTGGATGGTCTTATTCTGTCCATGACACGCGCCCAGAGTATGTATCTATAGAAAAATATCCGCACGCCATTGAGCGCTCATCGGTCGCTGTTTCGGATCTGTTTGGAAGCGAATCAGCCTCCACAATGGGGCGTTTTTCTGATGTCCTGCTCCTCGGTCATGACTGGGCTGAAGACCAAGAGCGTCTTCTCGGATTGCTGACGTTGTTCAATGTCCCCGAGGCGGCCCTTAACGGACGGGATTACCCACGCATTGGTGTGATTGGTAGTCGTTCAAAGTGGAGATCGTTTGAACAGACCTGCCTCAAAAAAGGTCTTCCTCAAGAGCTTCTCGACCAGGTGATCTGTCCCATTGGCCTCAACATTGGAGCGCAATCTCCGGAAGAAATCGCCGTTGCTGTGGTTGCACAAGTCATGGCCTTGCACAAAGGCGTCGACCCAAACGAGTCAACTTGGCGTCAGGCGTGATCAACGAACACTCGCTCTCGGAAGTGCTTGAGTTCCTCAATGGATTCAAGAATGTCATCAAGCGCCAGATGTGCTCCCTTTTTTGGATAGCGGGGTACGTCGGCGTACCATCGGCGTGCCAGTTCCTTCACCGTTGAAACATCCACCATTCGATAATGCAGGAAATCAAGAAGCTCAGGCATCTCTTTGGCCATGAATTGGCGGTCGTTCCACACGCTGTTGCCGCACAGAGGGGCCGTGTTCTCATCCACCCATGTTCTCAAAAAGGCGAGTGTGGCTTGCTCTGCCTCATCAACGCTTACACCTTCTTTGCGAATCCGTTCCACAAGTCCGCTTCCATGGTGGTGTCGTGTGTTCCAATCGTCCATCCCCTCGATCAACGATTCTGGGACCGTGATGGCAAGGTTTGGTCCGGTGGCGAGCACATTCAATTGGCCATCGGTGACCACCGTGGCGATCTCGATAATGGATTCACGGCTGAGGTCAAGCCCCGTCATTTCCAAGTCAATCCAAACCATGCGGTGGTGGCGGTGTTCCATGAGTTGGCTGTGTGGATGAAGGGTTTTGATTCTTCGTTCAGATCAAGCAGCATCAGACACTCTTGTCAGACGATTCAAACGTAAGCATGATTTGACCTGTGGGGCCAAAGGCCACAACCGGAACATAGCCATCGTGAGGCGTCGCATCCAGCGAGGCAATGATGTTGTCCACGGCGTCCTTCGGAAGTCGCAATGAGAACCCTTCCCCGGTGTCCAAAAGACCGTTGTGTCCATCTGGCAGAGCGACCGTGGGTGCTTTGGTAGGTTCGACTTTTTCTTCAACTTCTGCCTTTTCAGGTTCTTCTTCTGCTTCGTCGAGTTCCAACAATTCGTTAAGGAATTCCTCATCAAGTTCAATGTCCACCACCCCTTCCTCAATCAGCTCGACTTCCGACTCATCCTCGTCATCGATTTCAATGGATTCCGTCGTTAGTGCTGGATGAGGGGCTTCTTCAGGCGCTTCGGGTCTTGTCTCTTGCGTTTGAACACCGCCGGTTTCAGACGGTGCTCTGGGCGCAGACGGGTCCGCTTCGTAGATGCCGTCGTCTTCGTTCATTCGCTGCATGAAGAGGAAGCCAAATCCAAGGGCTATCATGCCGCTGAGGACCGTGGCGATGGCACTGAACAGTTCGCTGGTGAGTGAGTCTGCAAAGAGGAAGGCGGTCAAGATTGAACCGTATCCACCAACGCCGCGCCGCCACCGTGCGTCGGCCTCATCGCTGAAGCCTTGAATGCCAACAACAACAAGGTAAACGGTGGTTAGGAGGTACGCCATGGACTCGAGGTTCAGGCTGTCAAAGGCGATGAACAGTCCGATGATGGAATAGAGCACGCCGCTGATGCCCAAACGGTCCATGAAGGCGAAGAACGCCTCATCGGATTCCCACTTGATGGTTTCGTAATCATAGACAACGTCATCTTTAGCGGAGAGAAGGGTGAGGACGATGCCCTGCATCGCAAGCGTCAATCCCGTTATGCTTTGTCGCTGATCTTCGGAACCAATTTCGGCTTGAGCCATTAAGTTCACAATGCTGAACGTGAGGAGAATAGGCAGTGCAATCATGCTGTTCGGACGTCCCTCTTGGAGGGCAGAACGGGTCAAGAGCACCAATCCGATGACAGGCCCGATTCCAAAGAACACGGAGTACCCTGCCACAAAGCCGAGGGCCCCCAGTTGGGTTGCGAGCGCAGCCGTCGAGTTGGCCAACGCCATCCCCTCATCGGTGGTTGGTGGTGTACGGAAAAAGACGCCTTGAGCATGCATGATTGCCATTGTTGCACCCGCCAGTCCTGTGATGAGTCCGCTCCATCCCCACTCGTCTGCCTCGCTGAGTGGTTGGAAGGTATCGCTCAGGGAGAATCCGACATAGAGTGAAACAAAGAGGGCTCCAAGCATGTAAGGGAGGACCTTGCTGTTGTTGGTGTACCAGAAGTACGGTATGAGGAACATGCACCCAACCGCTGGTGCCCAGTACCCGTCTGGAATTGATGAAAACAATCCGAAGATGAGCCAAAGACCCATCCCAAAGAGCACCAACGTGGTTTCAGTGTCCTCTTCTTGGTTCGTGAGTGTGCCAGACAGCCCCAGCATCATTTGGACGGAGACAATCAGTCCGATGAAGGCAGGGAAGGGTCCACTGTGCCGGTCGACAAGGTACGACGAAATGCTGTTTGGTAGGCCTTCCAAGACCGTTCCAACAACGCCGTGCGTGAACCAACCAGAGCCGAGGAAAATGAAGATGAACGGTATGCCGGCGAGAAGCCAGTAGTATCGGTATTCCAATGTTTTCCATGTCACCAAGACAAACAATGGGATGAGCAACAGACCACCAGAGGTGTCAAGCATGGCAAGGAAAAGCAGCATAATGTAGGTGACACCGTCACTCGTTCGATTCAATACACCGACGTCCAATCCTCGCTTGCTGATGACGGTGTTGACAATAAGTGGGGCGCTGACCAGAATGGCGTCCAACAGCAAGGTGGCTTGGTTGATGCCTTCTCCGCTTCCCCACACGTTGGGTCCGAGGGCCAAGGAAAGCGGTGCTGCAATGAGCACAAGCAGGGTGACAGCGGTTGCTCGTGTTGCTGAACTGATGATGTCCATGGCAACGACTTCACGGATGAGCATCCCTACAGGGAGCAACATCAGCAGCACGAGTGCAGGTGAACTTTCCCAAGTCGCCGTGGTCACTCCGCTCACGGTAAAGGTGAACAACACCAAGGACGTGAGCAGGCTTATTCGTGCGAGCGGGGTAAGAACGGCGTCGAGGATTCGCTGTTCTTTGTCGGTCTTTGTTCCCTGAGTGACCTCCCACGCATTGGTCTCTTTGTTGTAAATCATCTCGCCTTCGCTGCCTTGGCCAAGCCAGGCATACAGTGAACCGGCGTCCAACTCAAGCTTTGCACCCCGGGCGGCCAGGGCATACATGGCAACGCTCAGCACCAGAAATTGCGGTCGAAGACCCATGTCAACCACGCCATCAAAAGCACCGTTTGGAGGGAGTTTGAGGTTGTCCAGAATGGCCAAGAAAAGAATGGTGATCGAGGTAAAAATCAGGCCAAGGGTCAAATCCTTGCGCTCTTTGAACGACGGTGTTTTACTTTGCACCATCATGCTGTAATTCATGATGCACATGTAGGCCACCAGCAACCAAGGCAGGAACCATTCAGGGTCAAGAACAGCCCGTGAAAGAATCACGGAGCCAAGCATGGCCAGACTGGTGCTTGTCTCAAGTTTTTGTTGTCGACGTCCAAGTTCGGAAACGGCCACGAGGAAGATGGGGATGACGACATGAAGCCAGGTGCCACCATAGGTTGCTTGAGCCGTGAGGCCCTCTTCGATACCTATCCAGTCGCTGAGCAGGTAGGAGGCGCTGAAGGCGAGCAGCGTGACGTTGACGACCCAGGCACGAGCGACTTTCGAGATGAACACCATGTACGGAATCACGATCATGCTGAGGAGCCAAGGCAACGTGGACGCCTCCTGTGGCAGGGCGACCAGAGCCACGGCCAGCCCGATGGGCATCCAAGGCACGCGCTGTTGGAGAACGGCCGGGAAGTAGGCAAGCAAAACAGCCACCCACAACGCCACAGGGATGTTGATGTAAGCGGCGAGCTCAGGGTGGTCCATCGCTCTAAACGGACCGAGAATGAGGTTGAATTCGGGGGCTGTTCGTGCCAAGCCAATGGCGACCACGACCAAGCCAATCAGAACGATGGAGGCTCGCTCCATGACTTCTTTTCTGAGGTCAGGTCGTGCTGCATAATAACCGGTTAGCCCAATGATGAACACCATCAGTGAAAGGGCGCCTCCAGCGCCGTCAGCCGGCGCATTATCGTTGAGCATTTCGTAAATGATCGGAACGATGCCAGCCGCCACGGCGATGACCACGAAATTCAAGGCTCGATTTGATCGCAGGGCCATTTCCATGCAGACGAAACTGATGAGCACGATGGCCAAGCCCAATTCCCAACTGACGGTGCTTTCAGACCACCGAATCCAAGGGCCAACACCGGCGATGAGGACAGCCATCGGTGCGTAGGTGGCTACGCCCCATCCGAAACTGGTGTCTCCGCTGTACCGGTTAAGCAGCCGATAGTGCCCATACGTCAACAAAAGACAGGTGACCAATTGAGCGTAAATTCCATGGGCATTTGGAGACCAATCAACCTGTCTCTTATACACATCTCCGAGCCCACGAGACCGCTGATAAT
>CAXHCG010000052.1:0-10437 GCA_964014905.1 uncultured Candidatus Poseidoniales archaeon
TACACTCGAACCTTCGTCGGCAGCGTCAGATGTGTATAAGAGACAGCTCAAGTGGGTTGTAAGCGGTGGAGGAATTGGGACGCAAACAGTGACCGATGTGGTTGTGAGGCCCAACGGTGACATCCACGTCTCAGGGGTAACCCAAAACAACGTGCTGTTTGGAACCAAATCCTACAGCACCGTTGGAACAACGGACTCCTTCGTCATCAAACTCTCCAGCAGCGGTTCGTTCCAATCCGTGACCGGATACGGGATTGCGAACCAAGCTGTCACCCTCTCAAACATGGCGTTGGATACGTACGGCGATCTCTACGTAGGTGGTTCGTTTGAAGGCACGATGAGCAAAAACGGCTGGTCCATCTCCGCCAACAAAGGTGGCACTGACGTCTTTATCATCAAAGAAGGCACAACCCCCTCAAACCAATGGGCAGTGATTGGAGGGAGCAACGCCGCTGACAGCCTCCGCGGAATGGAAGTAACCTCAAAAGGCGAGGTTATTTTCACAACGGTCTTTGCAAGTTCAACGTTCACAGGGGGCACCAAAGGCACGACCCCAACGAGCAGCAATTGGGCCAAC
Organism: uncultured Candidatus Poseidoniales archaeon; assembly: GCA_964014905.1. Classification (GTDB taxonomy): domain Archaea; phylum Thermoplasmatota; class Poseidoniia; order Poseidoniales; family Poseidoniaceae; genus Poseidonia. Next base: position 578 of record CAXHCG010000052.1, read on the forward strand.
ATCGATGCAGATGCGTTGATGGGGGGCTTGACCAGTACGGGCGGATGGTCGTGGCTGGACGTCACATCAAGCAACGCCCTCGAGTTGGGTTGGGGCCTTGCCCTCAATTCAAGCGACATCGCCGCCGTGGTTGGTTCATTCGCTGGTCCATCAGGAAGTGACACCATCACCAAAGGTGTCGACAGCGTGACCACCACGGGAGGATGGGATAACTTCGTTTGGGCGCTTGACCCGTCCATGAAAGCCGACAAGGACAACGACGGAGTACCCGATGTGTCCGACAACTGTCCCGACGATTCAAACCCCCTCCAAGGCAACACCGACGGAGATGCACAAGGCGATGCCTGCGACTCAGACGATGACAACGACGGCATCACCGATAACTCTCCGGACAATTGCGCGCGAGGCGGTGCAGCCAACTGGGCATCAACGCAGAACTTTGACGACCCAGCCAACTCCACGGATTGGGACCGGGACGGGTGCAAGGACGACGCTGAAGATGCCGATATGGACAACGATGGTATCGAAAACGATGCCGACATCTGCCCTCGCTCGTCCTACCAACCCCCTCGCCCAACGTGGGTTTCCGATTCCGTCACAGACGTGGATGGCGATGGGTGCAGGGACGCCGATGAAGACACGGATGACGATGGCGACGGGCTTGAAGACGTAAGCGATGATTGCCCAACGGTTGTTGGTAACTCCACGCTCGGAGAAGAGGGGTGCCTGGACAACGATGGGGATGGCTGGTCGAACACGTTTGATGATTGCCCCGATCACTTTGGTAATTCAACCCTCGGAGGCAAAAACGCCTGCCCGGACATGGATGGAGACGGATGGGCAGACGTTGACGACGACTTTACCGAGGACCCATCGCAGTGGTCTGACACCGATGGTGATGGTTATGGGGACAACGCTCAAGGAACATCACCTGACGATTGCCCAACCGTTTCTGGCACGTCCATCGAGGACCGATTGGGTTGTGTGGACACGGACGGCGATGGGTATTCAGATCCCGATGCAACATGGGATGCAGAGTCCGGTGCTGATGCGTTCATCAATGACCCAACGCAATGGTCTGACTTTGACGCAGACGGTTACGGAGACAACTACGCCAACGCCTCGTGGGATGACCGAAATCCATCTTGGCCCGGTGAATTCCGTTCGGACGCTTTCGATCAAGATGCCTGCCCGACCCAGGATGGAACTTCTTGGCAAAACGGACTTGTTGGCTGCCCTGACCAAGACGGTGATGGATGGTACAATCTGCAAGATGCCTTCCCGAACGACCCTACGCAATGGTCGGACATGGACGGCGATGGCTACGGCGACAACGCATCCGGGAACGATGCAGACCAGTGCCCTGAACTTGCAGGTGATTCGACCGTCGACCGATTGGGTTGCCTCGACAGCGATGGGGACGGGTATTCCGACCCGGATTTCAATGTGAATTGGGGGCCAGAGCAAGGAGCAGATGCCTTCCCAATGGAGCCATCACAATGGTCTAATCAAGACCAAGACCCCTACGGAGACAACCCCGACGGATTCCAGGCAGATGCCTGTCCAAGCATCAGGGGAACATCAACCGTTGACCGATTCGGCTGCAATGACAGCGACGGTGATGGCATATCTGACGCCACCACCGATTGGCCATTGGCTCAAGGGGCAGACGCTTGCCCCTTGGTTCAGGGGACGTCCTCCGCAGACAGAATTGGCTGCGTTGACACCGACGGGGATAATTACTCAGATCCAACACCGGAATACGGTGCTGAGGACGGTGCTGATGCCTATCCTAACGATCCTACTCGATGGATTTTGGAACCTGCAGAAGAGGAGACCTTGTTGGCGTCCTCCAACGCTTTGATCGGCGGTGGCGTTGGTCTCATCCTTGCCTTGGTTGGCATCGGTCTTTTCATGCGCCGACGTGGGAGCAAGGAGGAGAAGGAATGGGCAATGGCACAAGCCAGCGCTGAGAACTTCGCAGCACAAGTTGCTCTGCCGAACTTCAACGCTCAACCAGCTGCTGCACAACCCACATACACCAACCAAGTTGCTGTGCCGAACCTCAGCGCACAACCCGTCGTCGCACAACCCGTTGTCGCCCAGCCAGACCCGGCGAGGGATTACTACAACGGTTTGCTCGCACAAGGATACCCTCACGATGACGCCGTGAGGTACACACAGCAGTACTTCCAAGAATTCAGAGGATAGAGATCCGGACGGGAACGAAATGGACGAGAAAAAAGACGGTTGGATGAGCCACCCTGTGGTTCGCGGAATGTTGGTGTTCTCAGCCTTTCGCGCCATCTATGGAATCGGCATTCTCGTCGTCACCTACGGGTTAGCCACGAACGATGCGGCTCCTTGGTGGACATCGCTCATTTTTTTGGCGTTTTCCATGGTCTTCTCCAGATGGCTGTTTCGCCGTTTGAAGCAACGATGGCCAAAGCTGTTTGATTCACGTCAAGCCAACGCGGTCGAGGTGTCCAATCAGACAACGCCTTGAGCGACCATCGCCTCTGCAACCTTGAGGAAGCCAGCCACGTTCGCACCAAACACGTAATCGCCTTCACGCCCGTACTTTTTGGCGGTTTCAAAGGCGTTCTTGTGAATGTTGACCATGATGCCCTCGAGCTTTTGGTCAACCTCTTCACGTGTCCAGGGCAGACGGAGTGAGTTCTGGGACATCTCAAGACCGGAGGTGGCGACACCGCCTGCATTGCTAGCCTTCCCGGGGGCGAAAAGAACGCCGGCTTCATGGAAGACCTCAACGGCTTCAGGGGTGCATGGCATGTTGGCACCTTCACCAACGGCAATGACCTTGTTCGCTACGAGCATTTTGGCTTCTTCGCCGTTCAATTCATTCTGCGTTGCGCATGGAAGAGCGACGTCAACATCAACGCCCCAAAGACCGTTCGAGGAGGGTTCAGGCGCGCTTTTGGTGAACGTTGCGGATGGATATTGCTTGGCGTATTCAGAAATTCGTCCACGTCGGTTGTTTTTCAAATCCATGACCCAAGCGAGTTTCTCTCGATCGATGCCTTCTGGGTCGTGGATAAAGCCTGATGAGTCAGAAAAGGTGACCGGTTTGCCACCAAGGTCGAGCACTTTCTCACAAGCATATTGAGCCACGTTTCCAGAACCTGAAATAGAGACAACCGCACCTTCAAACGACTTGCCTTTGGTGGCAAGCATCTCCCGAGCAAAGTAGACCAGGCCGTACCCGGTTGCTTCTGGACGAACCAGTGAACCGCCGTACGCCAATCCTTTTCCGGTCAAAACACCGGCTTGGAACTCGTTTTGAAGTCGCTTGTACATGCCGAACATGTAGCCAATCTCTCGACCACCAACACCAATATCACCAGCAGGGACGTCACAATCATGGCCGATGTGTCGCCACAATTCCATCATAAAGGACTGGCAGAAACGCATGACTTCGCCATCAGACTTGCCCTTTGGATCGAAGTCTGCACCGCCCTTTCCACCGCCCATCGGAAGGCCGGTGAGGGAATTCTTGAAAATCTGCTCAAAGGCGAGGAACTTCAGAATGGAGGCGTTCACACTTGGATGGAATCGGAGGCCACCTTTGTAGGGGCCTATGGCGCCGTTGAATTGAATACGGAAGCCACGATTGACCTGCGTGTTGCCCGCATCGTCAACCCACGGGACGCGGAAATGAATGAGGCGTTCTGGCTCAACAACCCGCTCAACAATGGAAATGTATTCAGGGGACTCCTCGAGGACGGGTTCAAGAGACTCAAGCACTTCTTTCACGGCTTGGTGAAACTCGGGTTGTTCTGGGTCTCTGGCTACGACTTTGGCATAAATTGCGTCACTGGGGCTCATTGGCATACCTTCTCACACCTCAAGGTGTATTGCGCCGCCCTTATGCAGACCCTTTCTAATGGTTGCCCCTCTACTCCCTCGGAAGTACGCAATTGAAAGGGAGGCAAGGAAGGTCAAAAACTGCAAACGGTGAGGTAGCGTTCAAGACGCTCGACTCGCCGCTGCCCTTCATCGTCAACTTCACCCATCCCACGAATGGATTCCTCGATCAGTGCGTGCTGGTCTTCTTGAAGTCCGATGATGCGTCGCAAATGGTCAAGCATGGCCCATTCATCCTCGCTGATGACGTCATCGTCAAGCGCAGCGATGAGGGCTGATTGGTAGGTGGTAGCATCGCCCATCTGTTGGGTTTCAAATTCACTTCCATCATCGAAAGGCGAGGGGGCTTCGCCAGCAACGATTGAGCGGCACTCTGCGGTATCGGACGGCGCAACACCAAGCGCTTGGGCAAGAATTCGTAGAATCTGAGCTTCGTCGTTGGTGACGATTTCGTCATCAAATGCCACACGCATTGTTTCGAGGTAGAGAAAGAGCCCACGGGTTGGAACCAGCGTCATGGCTTGGGTTGAGAGCGCCTCATCCTTGAAACTTCGCTCGGTGGGGCGTCGTCCATCGTTTTCCCATTGTATCACAGACAATTACATATCGTCATCATATCGGATACATTTATATGGTGGCAGTTCTGAGGATTCTTTACAGGAGGAACCCGGATGACCCAGCCCACCAGTGCCGTCTCACTCAGAATCACCGAGGAAGATTTGGCTTTGCTCGATGCTCGCATCGGCATGGATGGCGCTCGAAGCAGGTCGGACGTCGTTCGATTGGCCATCCAAGAATTCCTCCACAATCAACCGGCCTTGCAGGGAATGAAATCAATTCGAATCCCCCTCGGACGCAACGATCAACTGCAACTTGGAAAATTGTACGAACTTCAGGGAACGACCCCGGAGATTGCCGCCCAAGAAGGGCTCAAGTTGTACATGAGAAAGGCCGCTGCCGAATTGGAAGCGGTCTCAAGCACCTTCGATTCCGCTCTGGAGGCGTCCAGAGAAGGAACGATACGACGCAGCGAATACCAAGAATGAATTGGTGAGAGACTGGAGGGGATGGGATGAATTGGCAAAACTCGGGCTACAACCTAAGTGATGCCACCCTTGGAGCTCCGCAAGACCGGCCTGTCTTGCAGAGTTTTGTCTCGTTGTATCAGCGTGCCCGTCGTGCACGTCTTGGCCTTGGTTCCCACAACCAAACACCCCCACACGCCTCCCTGGACGACGGACAGGGCGGCCCAGATTCCACCCCCGTCAATTGATGCGGTGGTTCCCCGTGCCCAGCCCCCACATTTCTGGGCACATTGATTGAAGCCAGTGAAACCTGTGACCTTCATGCCAATCCTTTAGGAGGGTCGCCGTGGTATGTGCGCTATGAACGGTGATGAAACAGATGTGGATTCGTCCACCTTCCCGTTCCTCGCCCACAAACAACCACGGCCTGGACAACTTGAGATGATCAACGATGCCAGCAGGGCCCTCAATGCCGGTGGTTTTCACGTCGCTGCCGCTCCGACGGGCATCGGTAAAACCGCAGCCTCGCTTGCAGCTGCCATTGCCGTTGCAAGAAATCGCGTCAACCGCACCCATGTTCTTTTCCTTACAGGACGTCAATCCCAACATAAAATTGTCATTGACACCATCAGAAAGATCAATGCCAGTCTTGCCGATGGGCATCGAGGCGTCAAAGTTGTTGACGTCATTGGACGAGAGTCAATGTGCGAAGTGGTTGACTTGTTTTCCGGTCGATGTTTGTGCGATGCCAATTCAGCGGAGGCGACCAAGGCCGAGCGGAAAGAATCGCTGAGATCGTTTATTCTCCAACAACCACGTCACGTTGAGGAAACCGTGTCTGTGTCGAGGTCGATGGGGGTCTGTGCGTGGCAAACCTGCCGTTCGACCGTCAAAGACGCCGATGTGTTGGTGTGCGATTACAACCATGTTTTTGCAGACCAAATACGAGAGAGTTCCCTTCCCGCCATGGGCATTGATTTGGAAAACAGCATCATCATTGTTGACGAAGCCCACAACCTACCTGACCGAATTCGAATGACAATGGAGCGAACCATCACGCCGACCATCGTTCGAAACGCCTCCATGGAGTTGGAGGAACACATGGGCAATCTGGAAAACCTCGTAAAACGCGAGGAATCGAGAGGCCTCAGCCACCAAGTTGAGCAGGTTCGGTGGGCCTTTGAGGTCATGAAAGCCTACAGAACGGCGTTGATTAAATCGTTCAGTTCGTACCACGACCTCTCTGGAGAGGATGATGAGGTCCGCATTGACATGAGCGAATTTGAGAACCTCTTTCATGCGGCTTGCGACAAAGTGGAGGGGCTGTCTGGACAATTGCGCATCGATGACGACGTCTCGAAACCCGAGGTGACCGACCGGAGCAAGCGATTGATGAAACTCGCCGATATTCTACAAACGGTTCAAATTGAAGCAGAAAGTGACGAAGAAAGTTCCGAACCCGATGCTTACAGGGTCGCACACATCTTGCAATCGGTTTGCAAGTATGGAAACACAACCGCCCTCTGCATGGTGTTCTCTCCAAAAGGAAGGGAAGGACGTTTGACGCTGCATCTCTTGGACCCAGGGCTTGTGTCCAAATCGGTGTTTACCAACTCCGGGGGTTCAATTCTCATGTCGGGGACGCTCTACCCCCCGAAGATGTACGCAAATCTCCTGGCACTCCCCGAGAAAAGCACCTCCACAATCGCCTATGCATCTCCATTTGCCGCTCAACGTAGACCGGTTGTTGTCGCCACTGACGTGACCACCAAATACACGCAAAGAGGACCTGAAAATACACGTGCGATACGGCGACACATTCAGTCGCTTATCGACGCATCACCCGGGAATGTGGCAATTTTTGCCCCTTCGTATGCCATGCTGGACGACATCGTTCTCGAAGCCGATTTCAAAGGCGTCCGCCGAATGGTCAAAGAAGATCGGGACATGACAAAAGAAGACCTCGACAAGATGGTTGACATGCTTCTTCGGGAAAAAAGATCGGGGAACAAGATACTACTGGCAGGTGTGTTCGGCGCTCGGCTGTCGGAAGGCATCGATTACCACGGCGGAGCCCTGGATGCCGTGGCATGCATCGGCATACCCAATTCGCCACCCTCTGTTCTCTCAAAAGCGTTGAAAACCTATGCGGAGGAACGTTTTGGGCGAAACCTCGCATGGCGCTACACGGTTTCGCAACCCGCCGTAAACTCCATCCTCCAAGCCATGGGGCGCCCGATTCGGTCCATCGGCGACAGAGCATTGATCTTGCTCCTGGATCGACGAGTGACTGAACGCACCTACGCCGGTTGTTTCCCGGATGACATCAAAATGTACAACGCTACTGACAATGATTCAACCCACGCATTTGCTCGCCGATTCTTTGCTCGGGTCCACCCAGACAGGACCCTTGAGGCGGAGTGAATCACGTCCGAAGGTTCATTTGGGCTCGCCACTTCCAAGTCTGCATGGTAGAATGGGAAGTGTTGGAAATAAGCACGGAGGAAACCCCTTCGAACCTCCTCGAAGCGGCTGCGCTCGATGGATTGCAAGCAGACGCTGCGAGCCTACAAACGGAGTTTGAAACCTCATCTGGGCATTTATCTGAGGTGCGTCAACGGCACACAGAAGTGTTGGTGACCGCTGGAATGCTCCCCGAGACCGGACTGGCAGAGATTCACCCCGAACGAGCGCTTGCTTGGGTCGTGCAGGGCATCAATGGAAGAATGAATCCAGACGGCCTGACCATTCCGCTTCTGGGAACGACCGAAGAAGCGATTCAACTCCACGTCAAGCACACCGAGGAGGCAACGTTGGTCAAACTGGACATCAAGGACACTGAGGGGCCAAATTTGGTTCGCGAGTTTCCGCTTCCAAGCGAAGCCGCCGGAACGTTGTCCGCCGACTTTAGCCACGGAAGGCTCAGCCTACGTTGGTGAGCATCAGCGGTTTGGTACCGCTTGAATCTGAGCGATCTCACCGCTCATTCGTGTCAAGGCTTGCACCGCTACATCTTGATGCTGAGGTCCCATCTCTTCTCGGCTGTATCGAGCCATCTCGAAGGTGTTGTCAAGGGCGGTGAGGGCATCTTCGGAAACACCTTGGAGAGCCTGACGAATAGCGAATTCAAATTCACGGACCGTCTCGAAATCCCGCCGTAGGAAGCCGCGTTGCTGCAGCAATCCGCAGAGGTCTTGATAGCACGTAAAGATGGCTTCCCGAATGGCATCCCCTGCAGCCAACAACTCTGCCGTGTAGGCAAAGACTTCAGCTGCATCCTTGAGCAGGTCGTCAGCGACCTTCTTTCGACGGTACATCACGACTCCACCAGCCACAAGAGCCGCAAGGACGAGAACCAAGAGGTAGGACCACCAAGGCGTATCTGCTTGTTCTTCTGCAAATTCGTACTGCGGTGCGAAACCTTCACTCCGCAGGGTTTCGAAAGCCTGTATGCTTTGCGCAGATAGTCGTGGATCGTTAACGATGATGTCCATCGTCAATTGACCCCAAACATCGGCGTCGCCGTATGGCGGGTCCGCCTCAAACACAAAGGTCGCTTTGCCGTCTTCGACGGTCTGTGCCCCACGGTTGGCGAGTTGAGATTGATTGGAATCGTAGAGGTAAACAACGACATCAATGCCAAGAATACCGCTGCCTGTGTCTTCAGCGATAACGGTGATGCTTCCACCGACCACTTCTTGTTCATCTTCCACAACTTCGTAGAGGTCAACCGTGATGACGGCGTCCACCTGCACAAACACCGACTGACTGATGCTGGCAGCATTGAGGTAGAGCGTATCGTTACGGGCCACTTCAATGAAGAAGTACTGTGAGCCAACGTCAAGCCAGAACGGCGCAGTCGCGCCCAACGAATAATTGCCGTTGGACCACGAAACGGACGTTGTTGGGAAACAGCGTGCGCCTTCACGAGCGCTCTCGCAGTCTGAACCGTTGCCGATGGAGAGCACCAAATTCTCGAAGACTTCTCCCGAACCGCCGACTTCCTGTATCGAGCCGGAGTAGAAGACCGGTTCAAAGACACTGTCTGAGCGGGTGACGACCGACGAACGGGTAGCGGCATCCACATGGATGGTAACGTCTGACCAGACGCGAACGCTGCTCTCCGCATCCGCAGGCAAGTGAGCCTGTGTCCCTTCAAACAACACCGTGATGGTGTGGTCTCCGCGCTCCAGGTCCATGGTGGCAGGGACCGTAGCACTCCATTCGCCATCGGCGGCGGTTGTGGTGGTGAACAGCGTGTTGCCGTCGAGTTGAATCAAGAGCTCAAATCCTACGAGGCCGTCCCTGTCCACGGTGTCGAAATCGTACAAACGACCGCTGAGGTCCCAAGTATCTCCACGGGTCGCATCGATTCCATCCTCGAACAGAAGGGTGACCCACGAACGGTGGGAAAGGAAGAACGTAGCGTTTCCTTCGCCTCCACGGTAATACCCTTGAGGCGCCACTTCAGCGACCAAGGTCTGGTTTCCGAAATCAAAGATGTCGGGTACCGACCAATCAAACGCAAAGTCGCCGTTGGCATCCGTGACCAAGGTCGCAATGAGAATGCCTTCAACGACGAGTTGGACATCGTGTTCTCCAACACCGAGCAGCTGGTTATCAACCACTGAGCCGCTGATCGAAACCGTTTGATTAACGGCTACGGGAGACGAAATGTCGACGGTGACCAGAACCGGGCTGAAGATCTGCCACAGGCCCGAGGCGTTGCTTGGCAGGTAGGCGACCGTCCCGGTGAAACGGGTTTCAAGGGCGACAGGACCCAACGGGGCATCCGATGGAACAGGATGGACGGCTGAAAATTCACCGACTTCATCGGTGGTGGTGTTGGTCAGCCATTGTCCGCCGAGCCAGATCTCAATGGTCATGTTGGAAAGTGGATTATCAACCACGTCGAGCAACCTTCCTTGGATGTTCATGGTGGTCTCACGG
>CAXHCG010000053.1:0-10419 GCA_964014905.1 uncultured Candidatus Poseidoniales archaeon
CCTTGTCCTTCCCCTTGTCCACCAGCGTCGGATTCGCCGCCGCCTTCGGTGTCGCCGTTACCTGCGCCTGCTCCGGACTCCTGGAAGTCAGGATCGTAAGCGTCAGGAATACCGTCACCGTCAGAGTCGGAGTACTCGCCGTCGTTGGGGTCGTTGGGGAACTGGTCGGTTGCGTCGGACTTGCCATCACCGTCAGTGTCGGAATTGTTCGGGTTGGTACCCTTCGCATACTCTTGGGAGTTGGTCAAGCCATCTCCGTCAGGGTCTGCATTTCCGTCACCGCCGTTGGTGGGGTTTAGTCCGTTCGAAACCTCCCAGCCATCTGGGAGACCATCGCCATCGCTGTCTGCATTGTTCATGTTGGTGCCTTGGGATTGCTCCTCAGCGTTGGTCAAACCATCGCCATCCCAGTCGGCACCGCCGTCTGAGGGGTCGAGGGGGTCGGATCCGTCGCCCGAGGCTGCCGAAACAGCTGAAAGGGCGAGGAACAAAGCCAATAGCACGCTCATCATTTTCGTCTTCATGTTTTTTCACTTCCTTTTTGTTTTGGTTGTTTACATAGAGAACCCGCTGTTCTCTCTTTCCAGTGAAACAACCGCACCATCATCGATTGAGATCGAAGTACGTGCGATTTGCTTCGTGGGGCGATGCAACGCTTCGCGAGTTTGGGTTCTTGAGTCCAAGTCGTGTGCAGGTTCTGGCTGGCACCCAAAGGGGGTGAATGAGAGAGAATCGTTGTCCCTCGTTCCAATAACCTTGCACATTTGCTTGTTCAAATCCTCCGTTTGCATCGTTTTTCACGGGTTGTTCATAGGGAACCCAGCGTTCCCTCTAAGCCAATCAAGAGCCGTACCCTATATGAAAGGCGCGATAAAATGGGCAAACCAGCACTTCACGATGAAACGTTCGGGAAACTTGTAGCCGGTAGCAACATCGATGCCTCGTGGTTGAAGATGTAGCGAGCGATGATCGAAGCCAATTCCTCATCGGTGAACATGTGGATGCGTTCCGAACCGTTACCGACCGCTGGTGCAAACAATTGCAGTCCAAACGGTTTGGCAAGGCGAGAGAGCGCAATTTTTGCTGCACGAACCGTGTTTGCTCCGCGAACACCGCTTTCAGCCAGACCCATTCCAAGGCTGTGAATGAGTTTGCCTTGGCGCACGCCATACCCTCCGGCGGTGGCCATCATGCCGAGAATGATAAATTGATCACGACGGGATGCATCCCAGCGGTGTGGGTCGCCGCGGAAGCGCCCTTGCAGCGCTTCAATCAACGAATGGTGGGCTTCATCGAGGTTCGTGGGATCCAGCGGTGGGACGTCCAACATCGGATGCTGCGTGTGTTCTTTGGGGAGGATATCGTCGAATGGCGTCCACTGGTAGTCAGCCAGAAGCCAATTGTTGAATTTCTTCGAAAGAAGCGGATCGGCTCCCCTCCACGACCAGATGCTTCGCTGAAGCATCTCCGGAGCAATGGAGTCAAACACTTCAGGAGCTTCTTCTGAGAGGGTTCGGAAGGCATCAAGCAATTTTTGGAAGTACAGTTCCCGCTCCTTTTCGGATTTGGAGTTGTACTTTTTCGCCACATAGTACTCAAAATCAGGTTCTGATTTTGCGTAGCTTCTCTCGGAACGAGAGTCGTTCATGTTCTTACCGGGCGTCTGGGTGCTTTTATGTTCTTTTGTTTTGATGTGTTGTGTTGATCTCATCTTTGTTCCCTCTTTCGGGCGCAAATCCATCGTTTTGTTCCGTCTTATGCGTTTTTTTTACAATCAGGGGGCGTTCATGGAAACTGCCGTTAGAAAGAAATGAAAGTGAGTGGATATATACTCTGTTCACTCAAAATTCCTTCATCATCGAGCGGTGTGGGCCAATAGCACCGATGGAGTACGGTTCGTCAATGAGGGCCCACCCCTGCGATGCATAGAACGGTATGGCGTGTTCTCGGGCTTGCAGGAGGCCGGTTTTACAACCGTGTTCTGAAACCATGAGGCGTTCAAGTTCGCCAAGCACCAAAGCAGCGTATCCCCTTCGTTGATGCGAGGGCAGTGTCCCCATCTGCCGAATTTGGAACGCTGGGCGTTTGCAGGTCTTCTTTGCCAGGGGGCCAAAGGCAGGAATGGTCGCAGCCCCAGGTCCTTTGTGGTCGGCTCCCGAACCGTCTGAATCCTCCGGAATAACATGGGCCCGGCCGACAGCGACCACCTCATCAACGTCCTTAATCCAAGCATGGACGGCTTGGCCGTCATCGCTCAGACGCTCACTGCCGAGCGGCATGCCCAATGGCTCTCTCAGGACGGCGTATCGCGTTGCAAAATACGCTTCATTGGGCGTTCCATGAATGTGATGCTGCATGCCAACCCCTACAAGCCTCCAAAGGCGAACATCAAGAACACGAAGAACAAGAAAGGGAACAACACAATTCCGGCTGGGAGGGCCGTGAGGAGTCCATACGCCAGTGCCTTGTTTCCTTTGACAAAGGCAGCAATGGTGCCCACAACATAAGCAATGGGCAACAAACAAAACAGGAATTCACCGATATCCAGTCCGGATTCTGCTCTGTCCATTTCATTGATGTCAACGTATTCAACGTACAAGTTAATCCGGTTAATCTCAACGTTCTCCAGTACGAAATACACCGTATTATTGCTCGGATAATATGTTCCTATTTCAGACTCATTGGAGCCTGTGTTGGTGTAGGTGTATTGGTAAATCAAAGAGGGATCATCACTCTCCCAAGACGACCATCCACTAACATCGATTCCAACGCCATCGTCGGTGTTATGACTCGCCCAGAAGTTGCCGAGAAACTCATTGGAACGAGGTGAGAGGGTGGTCTCAAAAGTCCTGTTGTCCTCGGAATCAAGGATGATGTCTTCGCCACGGTACACGTCGTCCCAATTCTCCTGAAAAGCGCCCTCCACCACGAAAAGCAGCATCAGAGCGACGTAAGGCACAAATAAGCCGAGAAAAAACTGGCTCCAACGAAAACCCGGTTTTTTGTCCACGTGCGGGACGGTGTACATCGTCTGCCCGGAAAAAGCTGAGACGTCGCCGGTCAATTGAGGCCCGGGGGACCCCCAAGCATTGGTCGTGGTTTGTTCCGTCGATGCCGAGCCAGCTGCCGAAGAACCCGGACCTCCCAACGACCCCACCATCATGGTGGTTGGAGGCGAATCAGGCGTTGTTGGATGGTCCGCAGGGGAGTTAACGAGGTCCTCAGCGTCGATCGCAAAGAAAGGCTTGTCCTGGGGCGGGGAAGCATCGCCCTCTTCGCCCTCAGACATGCAGCATCCTTGGGACGAGTTCGTTTAAACAATCCTCCGAACTTGCCGCAGGAGCCAAAGGCGCGTTGAAATAGGACATCTCGCTAGGCGCGATTACTGCACGGATGTCAGAGCGGCTATGAGCGGGATTGCAGATCCTGAGACCGGAGTTCGAATCTCCGTCCGTGCTCCAAAACCCTTCACTAGGTGAAAATATCATACGAGCCTTCAAAGCCAAAACTGGTCAGCAAACCACAAATTGGAGAGGAACTTCATGCCCGAAATCAACCCCGTTCTCAGCCAGGTTGGTATCGGCTTTGCCGCCTTTTTAGCACCGCCCGGTCCGGAAGTCATTCGCTTTACTGTCGGCCAGCCCGATTTTGGAACACCACAGCCCGTTGTGGATGAAGCGAAGGCTGCGTTGGACCGAGGCGAGACAGCCTACACGCGGCCGCAGGGGACCGTGGCCTTGTGCGAGGCTGTTCAACAGCATTTGACCCAATTTGACATCAACGTGGATGCCAACGATGTTGTGGTGACCCCCGGTTGCAAGCAAGCCCTGTTCTACGGAATGATGGCGGTGCTTGCACCCGGTGACGAGGTCCTCCTCCTCTCCCCCGCTTGGCCTTCGTATGACGGCATGGTCCGCCTCACAGGAGCGCTTCCGGTTCACGTGCCGGTCCGGCGGGACAACTACCACCCGGATTTTGATGAGCTCGAAACGCACGTGAACGTGAACACCAAGGCCATCATCCTGAACACGCCCAACAACCCGACCGGTGCGGTCTACACGCCTGAAGAAACCAAACGGCTGGTCGATTTTGCCGTCAAACACGATCTCTGGATTCTCGATGACATGATTTATTCCACCCTTGTTTGGACCGATGTTGGCTACACCTCGCCTTGTGCCTTTGAGGGAGGAAGTGAGCGAACCATCACCATCGGCGGTTGGTCCAAAGGTTGGGCCATGACCGGGTGGCGACTCGGATGGATCACAGGGCCAACCAACGTCATGGACGGCGTCAAAGTTGTCAACGTCAGTTCGGCGACCCACGTCCCCACCTTCCTCATGCCAGCCGCAGCAAAAGCACTCACGCTCAGTGAGGAAGTTCAGGTCATGAAGGACGCTTTTGCTGAGCGCAGGGTGTTGATGCACGAGGGGCTTTCCACCCTTCCTGGATTTGTTGTTCCCGAACCTGAAGGGGCCTTCTACATCCTCTGCGACATCACAGGAACCGGCCTCACGGACATTGAATTTGCTCACCAAGCCCTCGAACACGCCCAGGTACAGGTCATTCCCGGCTCGCTGATGAAAGGTGGAGAGGGGTTGATTCGAATCAGCTACGCTACGTCCATTGCCAACATCCACGAAGGTGTACGTCGGCTTCGTGGATGGCTTGAATCACGGGCTTGACAGCGCTTCCAAGGCCTCTCGAACGTAGAGGATGCCAGAAAGAACCAGGCCGATCATAATGCCTTTTTGAATGGAATCGTTTTTCCACTTTTCCAACCAGACCCGACCGATTTGGGCACCGACCAACGCTGAAAGTACAAAACCAATCAACAGCATTGGTTGGGAGAACAGAACGCTCGTGTCATGCCACAGGTAAATCGGGATGCGCGTCAAGTCAACCACCAAAGCAAGCACCGCAGCGGTTGCTGCGTACTCTGATTTATCGGGAAGGCGTTGGCGCAGAAACATCGCACGGAGAGCCCCTTGATGGCCCGTTAGGCCTCCCATGAAGCCCGAACCAAATCCTCCGACACGGTCTTCCGCTTCGGGGAGGCGGATGGAGGTCCATGCCTCGCTCAGTTTGAGGGCGGGAAGGACGATGAGGGCTACGCCAACCAAGAGTAACAAGGGATCGGCGGGAATGACCGTTTGCAGCGCTGCTCCAATCAACGCCCCCAAGAGGAGAGCCCATCCAAAGCGCCGCAGAGCGTCCGAATCGATGTGAGTACGAAGCATCCGGGACTTCATGGCGTTGTGGGCACCATGGACAATGGCAACGCCGGCAATCGCTTGATGCGGTTCAAACCATAGAAGAAACAACGGGGTGGTCATGGTGGCAAGGCCAAATCCTGCAGGAACCGTAAGGGCGGCAGCCAACATGCAGCCCGCCAATCCCACGACAATGGCAACATCCATCTGCCCACCTTCTCGGTCACGGGCCTTGCATGCGTTTACTCAAGGTTTCTGTTCGGGCAGACGGTGCTCAGGAGTTGGTGGCCGGCGAAAACAATTCACGCCGAGGGGCCAGACGGGACTGATATGAGCGACTCAAAACGAACCTGAATAAAGCCCTCATGTTCACGGGTTTCATAGATTTTCAAATCCTTCTTTTTCGACATGGCGCCGACCAATCGGCCATAAGCAGGGAGCAGGGGGAATGGCGACCATTCAACCAAGGCGCCGTCCTCAAGCTGGTGCGTTGTTTGATGCAGTGGACACCGGACGCAGCCGTCCTTGATGGTCGCCCCGTAAGCAAGTGGCCATCGCATGTGGCGGCACAACGCTTCCGTGGCGAAAACGAGGTCGTCCTGGCGCGTGAGCATCAACAATGTTCCTTTCACCATCAACATCTTTTTTTTGCCGTTTTTCAATTTCAACTTCTTTAATGCATTATGCCATACCATGTTCAAACCTCTCGTGGAATCGGAATCTTGAGATGCTCCAGAATGCGTTCTGCGCTTCTGAGCGTTCCTTGAACCGAAGGGTGTGCCCGATGGTCGCCGGCGAGCAAAACACCTCCGATCTCAATCTCGGACATGAAACGCTTGTGATGGGTTGGGTCGATGTGCGGCAAGGCATGTCGGACCGTCGTGGTAGCGAGGTAACTCCAGTCGTTCGCCGGTTCGCCAAACCAATTCTGCAATTCACGGCGAACCGATTCAACATCGGGAGAGGTCGCAGGAGCGCCAACGAGCGTGGCAACGACCCAGTGTTCACCTGCAGGATGCGGATGAACGTTCGTTGGCAGGTGGACATGGAGAACATCGTTGCCCTGCTGCCCCCATTCCTCATTTAAGAGCAACCTTCCTTGACTGTAAGGTGGAGTTTTGGCAACGAACACGACCGTGCTGGTCAACCGTTCCACCGGCTTATGTGTCTCAGAAAGCGGCGGAAATACCTTTTGTGCAACGTGCTGAGGAACGGCGAGGACGACGCGATCGAACTTCATGGTCTCTCCGTTTGCATCGATCGTGGTCGCTGAGACGTTCTCAACGCGTGTGTTGAGATAAACCGCCGTGGTTTTGAGGCGAGAGGCGAGTTGGTTGGGGACCGCTGCAATACCGCCGTGCGGCACAATCATGTCGCCGTGCGACATGGCGCCCCAAGCAAAATTGGCAAAAGCCATGCGTTCCGAAAGGGAAGGGTCAAGGGTGATTCCTGCAAACAGGGGCTCGAGCACGCGGCGCGTTGAAGGCCTGAAGTTTCGCTGCTTCAACCCCTCTTTGATGGTGGGCGTTGGTGCGTCCATTGAACGTTCAAGGTCTCGACCGGACGTCCCCAGGCGCCAGCGAAGGAAGCGTAAACCGTCCCTGACGCCAACCGAGCGGAGCGTTGGAAAAAGGTAGCGGGGAGCCTGGAGCGCATCTCCCAGCACGCGACGTTGGCCCGTGGAAGGTCGGATGGTCATTGTGCATGCATCCATTGGCTTGCCTTCGAGAGCACCGACATCCATCCAGCGGGCGAGCGCCGGATAAGCGGTGTGAAGAACATGAAAGCCAGCGTCGAGTGGATGGCCGTTCACCAGCAGGGTTTTCATTCGGCCCCCGAGTTCGTCGGAGGCTTCGAACAGTGCCACCTCATGACCGTCTTGCTCGCAGCCCAGAGCGACAGCGAGCCCAGCGAGCCCTCCTCCAACAACGGCGATGTTCATGGGTTAACCTCGTAGTGCAGACATGCCGCCATCAAGGTGCAGGATTTGCCCGGTCATGTTGTCGGGTGCTGAAGTGAGCAACCAATGAATGCTCTGAGCAATCTCTTCAGGTTCGTTGATGCGCTTGAGGGGAATCATGCCTACAGAGGCTTCGCGAATGGCGTCTGAACGGAGCACAGTCGCGCCAAGGCGGGTTTCCGTTAGTCCGGGGGCTACGGCGTTGACTCGCAACCCTCGACCTGCGTACGTCGATGCCGCAGCTCGCACCATGGCTTCGAGACCACCCTTGGCGGCGGCAATGGCTTCGTGATTGGTCAGTCCGTAGCTGCCGGCGACGCTGGAGGTGAACACCATCCGTCCAGTGCCAAGCTTTAGCATGGCTTTTCCAGAGGTTTTGAGAGCAATAAACGCCGATGTGAGGTTGGTCTGAATGACGGCTTCAAAGTCATCCACTTTGGTTGCGTGCGGGGGACGCAGGGCGATGGAGCCCACAAGATGAGCCATACCCGAGAGGCCCGCCTCGCCTTGCTGCGAAGCATGAGCGACGGCGGATTGCACCGTTGCCTCGTCCAAGGCATCTCCGACGACAAGTTCCGCTCCTCGCGCCACCAATTCCTCAACACGTTCGGCGTCGCGGGCGAGAAGGGTGATCGAGTGTCCGTCGTCAAGAAGCATGGCGGCAAGAAGACGGGCTATGTCGCTGCTTCCACCGACCAAAAGAAATGATTTGCTCATGGAATCATTTCAGTTCAGATTGCTTTTATACTGCTGTTTCGGGGGCTTGAACAGTGATTGAAAAAGAAAACCGTCAGAAGATAACCATGCTTCGAGACGCTCACCCCGCCATTGAAGGTACGGTTCGGGAAGCTCAATCCATTCACATATTGGGCGCCGGATTGAATCCAGAACGACCGGCTCACCAAGCGGTCCACGATCTGGACGGAAAGGGATGGCGCCTCGTTCCGGTCCACCCCAGAGATGCTGGTGGCGCCATTCTCGGCCGCCCCATCCGGTCGAGCATGGACGAAGCGTTGACCCCGGAAATCGTCGTGTTCTTCCTTGCCCCCGAACGAGCGAAACAGGCCGTTATGGAATTGATGGTTCGTCACGGCCGGAGCAATCTACCGCTGCTGTGGTTCCAGCCGGGTTCAGAGCATGAAGACGTGCTGGAGATGTTAAACGAAGCCGGCATCCTTCACATCGTTGATGACTGCATCGTGCGGTACGTTCAACGGCATCACCTTGTCAGTACCCACAACCACGGTCCATCTCCTTGGTACCTGCAAGTTGCCTCGAGCGACGGGAGTGGGTGCTCGGTGTGGACCGTCGAAGACACCTTGGCCACGCAGGCGGCCCCTGAGACAAACTTGGAATGGTGCGGCGATGCGTGGGATTTAGAGCATTCAGCCCATACGGTTGCTCGCTATGTCCGATCGCTCGCTCAGCCAAACGAACCTCTTCCAGCCCTCGCCCTTCGCCTGGCCTAATCGTTGAGTGAATCAATTGCTTTCCGAGACGGCGTCGATTTTGAAAAGGGTCCCCCCGCCTCCGAAAATGGCGTAGTAAAGCGTGCCATCGGGATGGAATGCGAGCGGCACCGGTGTACCGGCATCCCACGCAAACCGAGTGATTTCGGTCGAATACGCGCCAGGTTCATCTCCCGGGAACACGTCGATTCTCAAGATTTCGTGGCCTTGAGGAAGAAGCGTGTTCCATGACCCGTACACGGTCGCGTAAAACGTGAACCCTTCAGCGGGAGAAAGGCCGGGAAGCGATGAGTGAACCGGACGAAGATCCAACCCGTTCATCGAGGTGTGAGGCGTCCACTGGCCGACGGGCGCCATCGTTCCTTCGGGAACGGGGGTATCGGGCTCGTCGTCCGGCCAGCCGTAAGCGGCTCCTTCAACCAAGAAATTCAGTTCTTCTTGCGGGTGGTCGCCCTCCCAATCTCGCCCGTTGTCCGTGAAAAAATATCCGTGGCCGTCAACCCATGCACCATCGAATGAATTTCGTACGCCGCTCGCGAGCACGCCATGGTCTCCCGTGGTGGCATTCACCCAAAGAAGAGCGGCGTTTCGCGAGTCATCTTCCTCACAGACGTTGCACGTTGAACCGCTGTGCCAAATCAGTGTCCCATTGGCCATCACGTCAACGTTGTTGGTTTGATGGGCGCCAACAGGAATTCCGGTAACCAGCACGTTTTGTGTTTCAAAAAAGCCCTCTCCGGAAATGGCAAACGAGCTCAAACGGCCGGCTTCAGAAACGATGGCTTGTCCTTCATGGAGAAGAAGCCCATGGGGGCGATCAAGGCCGTCCAAAAGGATGCGCCGTTGTTCGGTTTCAATGTCCAACTCCATGATTTGCCCGCCGTCTCGGTCGCACACGAGGAGGTGCGTCGTGTTGGCCCAAACGAGGCACGTTGGACCGCCCAACTGGGAAGCAGCTCGGTTGACTTCGTATCCGTCGACAACCGTTGGTTCCAAACCGGAGGCATAGGGATAGATCTGTCGGACCGTGAGCAGTGCGACAAGGAACATGGCCAACGGAAACACGTGTCGCCGCATATGTTCCGACTGCCCCGTTGCTTTATCTTCAACGATTCGGAGGTCAACCTTTGTTGACCAACGGACACAGAGGTCCCACTCAAAGCCGGTCACCGCTTGTTTGCAGCAACCGGAACCGTTCAACGGCGTGGAGCATCAATCGTTTCGACCTTGACGGCCCATGAGCGCAAGGGCTCCGATGACGGCCACCAATGTCGGGATAACGACGAAGCCGGGTGTGTCTTCGCTGTCCGCTGGGGTGCTGGTGGCGGCAGGAGCGCCGCCATCACCGACCACAACTTCGCCGAACATGTTCAAACCGATGTGGGGTTCGCAGGCGTAGTAGAAGGTGGTGTCTTCGGTGAAGGTGTGATGGAAGGCCACGTTGGCTGCTGCCGCTCCGGAGGTGATGCCGTTCATGACGTAGGTCGTTGATTTGAAGCCCGTGATCTCTTTCACGTTGTGGGGCATGCTTGCTTCTTCCCACAACCAGCAAACCGTTTCTCCAACAGCGATGTTGACGACCATTGGGCTGAAAGCGTATCCGGATGAGTCAATTCCCACGGTCGCTGCGCAGGTGACACCTTCGAACGGGTCAACGACGACGGGCTCGTCTGCCGGTGGCGTGAGAACCGTGTCAATGACGTGAATGATGCCGTTGCTGGCCATCACATCAGCCTGTCTCTTATACACATCTGACGCTGCCGACGAAGGTTCGAGTGTA
>CAXHCG010000054.1:0-10277 GCA_964014905.1 uncultured Candidatus Poseidoniales archaeon
GAGTTGACGGCAGCGGCTCAAGTCAAACTGAAGTTACCGGTTGGAATGCACCGGTTTGAACTCCGGGTCGTCGACGGCGAGGGATCGTGGACCATGGATTCCTTGCTTGTTCACGTTTTGGATGGCTCAACCTCTTGAAGGGGTCATCCTTCGGCAGGCCATGGCGCTCAGCGAACCATGGATTGACCACTTTTTGGTTGGCCCGTTGCAAATGCGATGCTCGGTGGTCACCGATTCGGCCAGCGGTGACACCATCATCATCGATGGCGGAGATGAACCTCAACGCATCATCGACTGGATTGACGCATTCGGGGGCGTCGGCCCGAACTGGACCACGGGTCCCGAAAACAAAGGCGCGGCGGAACAACAAGCTGCGCCGGCTCGCCGGGTTGTTGCCCTCGTGAACACGCACGCTCACTTTGACCACAGCGGCTTCATTCCTGTCCTTCAAGCGCACTATGGAGTGGAGTGGTTTCTTCATCCCGATGATGACTATCTCCAGACGTTAGCGCAAGTGTCGGGGCGAAGGTACGGGCTTTCATTGCCCGAGCCAGCCGTTGCTGACCAGCCCCTAGCAGCCGGAGAGGTTTACTCGTTCGGAACGATTGAACTTCGCGTGCTGCATACGCCGGGTCATACCCTCGGCGGGTGCAGTTTGGTCCTTGCCGCACACGGTGGACCCGACCACGTGTTTGTCGGAGACACGCTGTTTGCTGGTTCAGTGGGTCGGACCGACATTGCCAACTCTGGTGGAGATTTTGAGGTTCTTGCCCATTCGGTTCGTACGCAACTCTGGCCGCTCGATGACACAACGGTGGTCCATCCTGGCCACGGTCCAATCACGACCATCGGGCATGAGAAAAGGACGAATCCTTTTGTTGGAGATCCTGCCGGCGGCGGCGGGAACTTCGGTTTCGGGAAGTATGCGTGATTCTCACATCATGCCTTTTAGGCTCTCATGGAGCACAGGAAGGGCTTCTTCCCAACTCGCCACGATGCCGTAATCTGCGTGCTGGAAGATGGGGGCATCTGCGTCTTTGTTAATGGCCACAATGTACTTCGATGAGCGCATTCCTGCGAGGTGCTGAATGGCTCCTGAGATGCCAACGGCGATGTAGAGGTTTGGATTGACGGTCTTTCCGGTTTGTCCAACCTGCATGGAGTGAGGAATGGTCTCCCACGTGTCAACCGCAGCTCTGGAAGCACCAACGGCTGCACCAATGGTGTCTGCGATGGCTTCCAAATGCGAGAAATTGTCCGGGGACCCCATGCCTCGCCCTCCAGAAATCACGATGTTGGCTTCCGATACGTCGAGGCGTTCGGATGCTCGGGCCATGAATTCTTCGACCGAGGTGGCCACGTTTCCATCGGTGTCCAAGACTGAATGGTCCACAGCACCGCCTTCAGCAGGTGCAAACACGTTCGAGCGAACCGAGATCACCACGGGGCCAGTTGCCGATACGGTCTGCATGGCCTTTCCGCTATAGACAGGGGACGTGATGTTGGCGCCTTGAATTTCAACGGCATCCTGCACGACCGGAATGTTGCGTCGTGCGGCGAGTCGAGCGGCCAGGTCTTTGCTCTGAGGACTTGCTCCGGTGATGATGGTGCCCATGGGAACAACACCATCCAGGGCAGCAGCCCAACCACTGGCGTCATAGTGCGCAAAAGCACCGGACTTAGCGGCGATGATGTTTCCTGCGCCCATGCCGGCTGCTCCGGCTGCTTGACTCGCATCCGTGCAGGGCACGACGAGGGTCGGTTCACCTCCAAATGTTTTGGCTGCACTCACCAGTTCGGCGGTGCTTGGGTGTACGGCGTTGTTGTTCATTTCTGCAATTACAATTGTTTGTGTCATGGTTTCACCTCATAGGACGTTGGCTTCATCTCGAAGCAGTTGTGCGACTTCGGCCGCTGCTGCGCCACCTTCGTAGCTCTTTCCGGCAGGCTTTGCCGGTGGGAGGGCGTGGGTGACGATGGAGACGGTGGAGGAAGGTGCCTCTGCAGGACGCACGTCAACGCTGGCTCGCTTTGCCTGCATGATGCCCTTCACGTTGGGTTTGCGGACCTTGAGGCCTCCCTTGTCGCAGGAAATGACGGCAGGAAGGGGTACGCTGACCTGTGCGTTGCCGCTTCCGCTGGGCATGACGACGCTGACACCGTCTCCAAACGAAGCGCTTGAAATGTTGGAGGCTGAGGCCCATCCCATGCGTTCAGCAACGCCGGGTCCTGTTGATCCGGCACCGGTGTCGGCAGCGGATTTTCCGCAGTACACCACTTCTGCCCCAATGTCAGCTACGGCTTGAGCAATGACGGTTTGGAGAGCGTTGGAATCCATCTCTCCGTCGGCGTCCACTCGAACGATGTGGTCGACGCCAATGGCTTTGGCGTCCTTGAGGATTTTATCGGCACCAGCGCCGCCCACCGTGAGTGCAGTGACTTCACCTCCAGCAGCCTCTTTGTGCAGAAGCGCTGTTTCCACGGCAAATTCATCGTATGGACTCATGACCATTTTCACGGTGGAGAGGTCGACGCGGTCGCCGCTGACCACGATTTTTGCGTTTGTGTCAGGCACTTGTTTTACGAGAACAATGATGTTGGGCATTCAATCTACTCCAATTATTGATAAAACCCAATAAGACTCAATTCATGAACCTTGCCACCCAAACCCCTCCCACGACCACGGGCAATCCGAGGCGTGATGATTGGTTAGAATTAAGAACCGTCCCACCAGCGGGGAAACTCCATGTCGCCACCGAAGAAGGTTGAAGTTGACCCCGAAGAGCAAACCGTCTTGCGAGAATGGAGAGAACTGGTTGTTGAACACTACAGTGCAGACATTGCTCGATTGGAGGGGATGGAGGACAGCGTGCATGGGTTTCACATTGAACATCGGCTCATCGATGAGAAACCGATTCTCCGCCATATTTTCCATGAAAACCCAACCCGTGCACTTGAACTGGGCTTCCGTATTATGCGCGAGCAGTTTGATGCTCACAACATACCAAATCGGCCCGTTTTGCGAGTCATCGGCCTCTCGGAGAACTACCTCAATCGAGTCGATGAACTCCGCATGCGGGACCGCAATGATTTGGTTTCCCTTGACGTGAAGATCAACGATGTTTCTCAGTCATATGGGTGGCTCAAGATGGCCAAGTACAGGTGCCGTGATTGTGGCAGCATTACCGAGGTCAAACAACGCAGAGCAAGGGAGAGGGAGAGCCCGTTTATGTGTCGAACATGCCTCGACAAAGTCTTCAAGGAAAACGACAGGGAAGACCTTCCACTGGGGTTGTTTCACCCCACACCAAATTTCACGATGTTGGTGGAAGAGTGCAACTATGAGGACGTGCAAGACATCAGCATGAGTCAGATTACCTACAACAAAGAACACCACCTCATCAACTGCTCAACTCGCAATCAAATTCTTGGCACCGTGGCCGATGATTTGGTCGACCAGATTATGGTTTCAAAGTACCTTCGAGTAAATGGAATCGTTCGAGTTCAGCCGGTCCCAGACCGCACCTTTGCCAAAGACACCCGTCGGCTCCTGTCCATTGACATCATCAGCGTTGAAGAACTGTCAATTTCGGAATGAATTCAACCGTTCATCAATTCGGTGACACGGTCAAGCGTTTCCGGATGGGCCTCAAAATGAGAAGCGAGCGAGTCGAGACCTCTGGAAAGACCGTCGGCAACACCAAATTTCGCATCGAGAGGGTGCAATGTGCCATCCATGACGGCCCCCCTGAAGTCATCAAGTGATGTCCACGAGCTGGGTTCTCCGAACTTCGGGTTCGGTGTTACGTGGATGACACCAAACTCTGGCAGCAAGATGTGTTCAACCAGTTCATAGACGGGGGAGATCGGGTCGTCAGGAGAAATGTACGCTTTCTTCATCTTGTTTCGGATTTGTTTTGGCGTATCGTGAAGCAGCAAGGCCCCGTTCGGATCGGATTTGGACATCTTGTGGTCAAAAGACTCCATTCGAGCCCCAGAGGTCTTGAGCGATGAGATGATGGGCGTGTGGAGGCAAGTGGCTTTGTCCCATCCGTATTTTGAAGCAACGTCCCGCATGAACATGTGGGCTTTTCGCTGGTCCATCCCTCCAATCGCAACATCGATGTTCATCTCGAAAATGTCCGCTGCTTGCATGGCTGGATAGTAGAATTTTGAGAGGTCATGGTCCGACGATGCTTCGTCCCGGCCCATGATGGTGAACGTTTTGCGAACCATGGCTAAGGTGGCGCCTTTGGAGCAACGCAGCACCCGGGCCCAATACTCACTGGATTCCATCAACTCCGAGGCCCACTTGAACTGGAGCTCGCCGGGCCCGTCGCCCTCGGGGGGATGGTTGAGCAAGGCTCGAAACGTCTCTTGCATGTATGTTCCAGTCGTTTTGATGGCGTCCATGTCGCCGTTGAATTTGTCGTTCACCCAAGCATGCCAGTCGGCAAGAAACACCATCACGTTGGTGTTCGCGTCCAACATGCGTCGAAGCTGCAAGGCGAGGACCTTCCATCCAATGTGCGCTTTTCCACTCGGCTCAAATCCAACATAGCAACGCAACACTCCGTCACCTCCGTGGGAGGTGTTGGTGTGCAGGGCGTCAATGAGGTGTTCCACACCAACGACTTCCTCAACGTCGCCGACCATGATGCCCAGACGTTCTTTGGCAGAGGCCTCCAAATCGTCGTATCCGTCCTTGGTGGTGAGCAAGGCCGTGATGTCTTGCTTGGAGGCCATTGCAATGCCTCAGAACAATTTGTCGAGCTTCTTGACTTGAGTCTCGGACGGTGGCGTTCCTGCCTCGATCATGGCTTCCAAGGAGGCGATGAGTTCGTTCGCCTTGTCGATGGTTGCCTGGTCGAGGTTCTTCATCAACTCCATGGATTTGTGAGCCATTTTGATGGCGGATTTCGCTTTGGAGAATTTTTTTGTTTCTTCCTTGGCTTTGTCTCCTCGTTGTTTTGCGTTGTACCCGGTTGCCTCGTCAAGGAAACCTGACCAGCGCTTTCGAGATTCCATCGCTCGTGTTGGTCCGTCCTCCGAATCGAGGAATTCTGCAAGGTCGCCACCCTTCATTTGGGTGACCTCCACAGCCAATTTGCCGCTTTGGTCGTAGGATCCCTGCACCCGAACCAGAAGGCCATATGAGCCAGTGAATTCGCCTTCCGCATCAACGTTGATGTCTTCAAAATACGCAGTAGCCAACTTGGCCAGACCGGCATTTCCTCCCATTGATTTAATCAAGCCGCGCTTAACTGCAAATCGCTCCATGTGCACCGGAACGGTCTGCGTCTCATAAGCCCACCGTCCCCACGGTTTGTGCATGACCAAACCATGGGAGATGTTTTGATGCAAGGTCGGCTCGGAAAGCCATGCGTGGAATCCCTTGGCTTGCCGTCGGCCTTGTTGTTCTGCTGACCATGCCGGTGGCAACGGCCGATATATTGAGTCGAATTGAACTGGAGGACGCCGGAACGTTGGCTGACAGCGACTTGGGAATCACCGTGGGTGTGGTTTCACCCGACGGTCAAGACATCCTGGTTGGTGGAATGAACGGATATGCTCGTCTGCTTTCTGCGGACGAAGCAGACAACCGAGCTCTCGATGTTGAACTTGTGACCGGCCGAAATTCGACCGTTCAGGACATTGCGTGGCATCCACGAGGCAACACTGCTCTTTTGGTTGGCGACGATGGTATGGCCATGCGCTACGACACTTACGATCACAGCATTACCTACGTGAACGGTACCTTTGGTGTTCTTGGATTTGACCTGACCTCGGTCGTCTGGCGCCCCGCTGGCGACTTTGCTTACGTTGCTTCTTCAACCGGTGAAGTTTGGAAATTTGCTGAACACACCGGATTTGAACGGCTCGATAACCTCGGTCAGAGCGCCATCACTGACCTCGCTTGCCATCGAAACTACAACGTGTGTGTGCTTGCTTCCGTTGACGAAGGAATGGCGGTGATTGACGAAGCCCACGCAGTTGGGTGGCTGGCCCAAACCGCCTCAGAAACCTGGGTTGGCGTGGACTGTTCCAGCGGCATTCTCAACGAGTGTGTCGGATTCGCAAGCGGCCTGACCAGCAAAGTCATTCGAATCAACACCCTTGAGGCTCGGCAATCCACGGTTGAAGCGGGCATTCCGTGGGATTTGCCGAGCGGAGAATTTGTCGAGGTTGCTCGAGGATATGACAGCACGAGCCTCGTTCATCTTGCGCCGCTCGGTTTGGTGCGCTACACGCCAATGACCGGTGAGGCCTTCACGGTCCTTGTCCCCGAAGACGCTGCCGATTGGGATCCAGTTCTTGCCGGGCGGGGACTCGCGGTTGTATGGGAAAACACCCGGCACAACGGATTCATGATCACCGATTTCGGCAACATCATCAAATTCTCACCCGCCGTTGAGGAAGTGGAGATGAACATCATGGACGTGCTTGTGCTTGGAGCCGTGGCGATTTCAGTCCCCGGAGTCATTCTGGGTTTGATTTACATGAACAGCCCTTGGCTTCAACGAAAATACCGAGAATTCCGCTTTGGAAAGAAATGACAATCCGGTTTCTATCACATTGAGGGACATGTTGATGAAGCACCCGCGTGGCCCGTGTGATGAGGGTATCTTGTGGAGCCGTACGAAGGACTTGATTTTTACGATGTTGAAAGCCTGTTGACCGAAGAAGAAATCATGGTTCGAGACATGGTCCGAGCATGGGTTGATGAAGCGGTCATCCCCAACATTGAACACGCTTGTGAAAAGGGTATTTTCCCTGATGAATGGCGGGTTGCCCTTGGCGAAATGGGTGTGTTAGGCGCCCCGTTGAAGGGGTATGGCTGCCCCGGACTCTCGTACGTGGCTTACGGCCTCATCTGCCAGGAACTTGAGCGAGGAGACAGCGGTCTACGCTCCTTCGCCTCCGTCCAAGGTTCGTTGGCGATGTATCCAATCTGGGATTTCGGCACCGAGGAACAAAAAGAAACCTACCTTCCAAAGCTTGCTTCCGGAGAATGGGTCGGTTGTTTTGGCCTAACTGAACCGGATTACGGATCAAATCCCGGCGACATGGTCACCAAAGCCGAAGACAAAGGCGACCACTATTTGTTGAACGGAGCCAAGATGTGGATCACCAACGGGACCATTGCTGATGTCGCCGTCGTGTGGGCCAAATTGGATGGCGTTATTCGCGGGTTCATTGTTGAGAAGAACGACGAAGGATTCACTGCGCCCGAAATGAAGGGCAAGCATTCGCTCAAAGCAAGTGTAACAAGCGAACTCGTCTTTCAGGACTGCAAAATCCCCAAGGATCGTATGTTGCCCAATGTGAAAGGTCTACGCGGGCCGTTCTCGTGTTTGAACAACGCTCGCTATGGGATTTCATGGGGTGCATTGGGCTCTGCCATGGCTTGCTTCCACAGCGCCAAAACCTACGCTCTCTCAAGAATTCAATTCGATCATCCAATCGCTTCCTATCAACTCGTGCAAAACAAACTTGCGTGGATGCTTCGAGAAATCACCAAAGGGCAACTCTTGGCGTACCATCTTGGAAAGAAAAAGGACGACGGCACATGGTTCCCTGAGCAGATATCGCTGGCAAAGATGAACAACGTTGACATCGCTTTGGAAATCGCTCGTGTATCAAGAGACATCCACGGAGCCAACGGGGTTCTTGACGAATACCCGGTGATGCGCCACATGGCAAACCTGGAGTCGGTAAAGACTTACGAAGGAACCCACGACATCCACAACCTGATTATTGGCCGATACATCACGGGCATCCAAGCCTTCACTCGCCAGGCTTGAAAAGGCGCATCCTCAAAATGGCCTTGATGGCCAGGCAACCGGCCGAAGGCTTATCCTCTCCCCTCCCAGTGGGTGGGACGTGGTTTTGCTTCAATGCCCCTTGTGCACGAACGAGGTTGAATTGGACGGCAAGGCCGTAGGTCTCTTTTCCTGCCCACATTGCAGCGGGGAGTTTGAGTGGGGGCCGTCCTCCGACGCTTTTGGAGACGTGCTTGTAGCCTTTCTCCGCTCTTTCGTGCTCACAACCCTTGTCTTCTTTTGCCTCTCGAGCGGATGGTTGTTCCTCTTTGAGGGGGTTCAACTTGACGAAGCCATAGGTTTGACATTGTTCCTTGCCATCATTGCTCCTGTGTGGATTCCAGTTGCTTTTGTTCCTTTTTTTATTCACAGGGCTCGTTTGTTCATTCTGCATTTGCGAGAGACCAGTTAGACGCATCAGGCCCGGTGCAGGAGTGCTTCGTCCTGGGCTCAAACGGCGGGGAGGATGCCGACTCGTGCCAGTGCGCCCCAAACGGGATCAAGGAAGGCTGGGAGGAAGCGATGACGCAAGTAGACCGCCGCTGCCAATGAGATTTTCTGAACCGGATTGAGTTTGACGCGCTTGGTGAACACATCTCCTTGCTGTTTTTCGATTTGACGTAGTATTTTGTCGTAAAAGGCAATCATGGCGGCCGGTGAATATCTGCTCCGTCGTGGGAGAAGTGGAAGCAACGCACGTGCTTCTTCGAGGTACGTTCGGGCGCGGGCAGCGTAGCTTCTGCAATAGGGCTCCCAGTGTTTGTTCAGCACGATCTTGCCGCCAAGTTCATCCTCTGTCATGCCGTTGTTTTCCAACTCATCCAATGGCAGGTAAACGCGGTCACGTTCAATGTCTTCACCAACGTCCCGGAGTACGTTCGTCAACTGCATGAAGATGCCCCAGGACTCCGCATATTTCCGGGCCATGGGGTTTTCGTAGCCGTAGACTTCAATGCACATGAGGCCGACCACAGAAGCAACACGGTAGCAGTAGACGTAAAGCTCGTCGAAGGTTCGGTATCGGTTGTTGTAAAGGTCGTCTTCCATGCCTGAAATCAGGTCGTCAAACACTTCGCGAGGAATCGAATAGCGTTGAACCGTGTCTTTGAGTGCGAGAAATACCGGGTCGGTCGAGTGAACGTCCCCGTAGCAGGTTGAGAGTTTCTTTCGGAAGAAGAAAAGCTGCGTAATTTTGTTCAGGTACGCCTCTTCGTCGAGGATTGTACCTCGGTCTTGCAGCGATTCCAGTTGTTGCCGATAGGCCGTGGCTTCCGGGTCCATTTCACCCTTGCTTCCGGGAAATCTGTCAGCCCAATCACCGTCAGCGATGTCATCGGCTCTTCGGCAAAATGCATAGATGGCACACATTGCCATGCGTTGTTCTTCGGGTAGGTACTTGAATGAATGATAGAAGTTCCCAGCCTCACGCATCGTCAACTCTTCGCAGTAGCGGTAGGCAAGTTTGTGGAGTTCAGCGGGCGGGGTTTCCGACCATATTGGGGCGTCCAAGTGTGAAAATGGATCGACGAGTTGATTGGTTTCTCCGACGATTCCGATAAAGGCTGCACCTTCCCGGATGGCTTCCATTGCCGTGACGCTGACGGCCTTCACGGCGTCCCGTGCGAGCATGACACCGGCTCGAAGGCGGTCCAACGTGGTGGGTGGGTGAACCTCCTCTTGTTCGTTCCTGCTGGAAGCGTTCCCTTTCAGAGGAAACAGCAAATCGAGCGGTTTACGGCGTTCAAGCATCCTAACCGGTTAGCCCTTGCATCCTTTGTTTATGAGACCTCGCCTTGGGGGTGCGGCAAAGAGACCTCAATATTTGCGATGTAAGGAGATAATTACAAATCCGAAACAAATCTATAGATTCATGGCTTGTCCTTATTTTTCTCAAGCAAACGTCGTACGCCTCCAGGTATGATGAGCGCCCTTAGAAGTTTTCTTGCGTAGGATTTCATTTCATCTCTCGTAACCTTGATTCGTTCATCTGAATTTAGAATGTTGCCATCCCGCAGCAACGTTACGGTTCGCTGGCCCAACAACACCGGGAGCATGCAGGAAGCCTTGAGTCGAAATTGTGTTTCAGGAATCATTCGGATGTAGGCCGTTGCGGCTTCGAGATGTTCATTGGTCAGGTCGAGGTATCGGTCGTAAAGCGGCCTGAAGGTCGCAAGGTGTTCGTCCTCCAGCAAATCTGCCGGTTGCAAGCCAACCTCGTGCAAGGAGGCTTCCGGGATGTAGCATCGGCCAAATCGAAGGTCTTCTGGGATGTCTCGAAGAATATTGATCATTTGGAGGGCCTTGCCAAACCGTATGCCTCGCTCGAGGAATAATTTTTCTTCCTCCGCTGGAAGTTTCATGAGATGGGCCAGGGACATTTTGCTCCAAAACACCCCGACGCAACCTGCAACTCCTGTCTCTTATACACATCTCCGAGCCCACGAGACCGCTGAT
>CAXHCG010000055.1:0-10270 GCA_964014905.1 uncultured Candidatus Poseidoniales archaeon
CACTCGAACCTTCGTCGGCAGCGTCAGATGTGTATAAGAGACAGTGCCTGTACCGATCGCTGCCCCTATGGAAGCGAAAATCAGACCGAGTCGGCCATTGAATTGGTCACTTTCCGCCATGTTACCACCTCAGTCCTCCGCGAGATTTCCGACCTCGGCGTTCGTACCACGGAGATCGTCCTCGTACACCTTGTCGTCATCCTTCTCTCCGCCCAGCATGATGCGAAGCGCAACCGCCAGTCCACCCCAAACAAAGGTGGCCACGAGCGAGAACGTGAAGAAAGCCCCAAAGACGCTACCAAACGCAGCGCGGTAGGTCACTTCGAGAACGTAATAATCACCGTCAGCAGGATACTGATAGAGGTCAGTGCCTCCCAAGGTGGAGACCGTTGCCTTGTAGTGCAGTTTACCGGTAGCGGTTTCAGAAACGGGCACCATGGCTCGCAAGAGCGTCCCGTTGCCGGCCGACAGCGAACATCCACCCTCAACCATTTCCACACCGGCCGTTTCCCAAGGGGTGGTGGACCATTCACGAGGACCGAAGTCGCTTTGCATGCGGCTTGGTTTTACTTGCCTCCATTGCACCTTGCTGTCGGTGGCACTGTAGGGGAAGAGGTTGGAAACGCAAATTTCGATGGGGATGTCGCCTTCGTCAGGAATGCTGACCATCGAGGGTTGCTTGAGGTAGTTCTGTTGGGAGATGTTGGCGATTTCAAGGTCGGCTCGCTCCCGAGGATTGTCAGCGATTTCCGCGATGTAAAATCCAAGACCGAGGTTGCGCACAGCGATGTGGTCGATGTCGTCCTCGTGTTGGTGGAACGCCGTTCCAATCTCTGATGTGTAGCAGTACGAGCCGTGGACACCGTAGTGCCAATCGCAGAAGTCTCCCGAGGTTGGGTAGAGTGAGGACGATTGGAGGTTGGCGTACTGGGTCATATCGGCCATCATTTGGCCGTGGTACTGAAGTTGGACGTGATCGGGGCTTTGGCAATCGGTGCAGTGCCCCCACGGCCAGAGAATGAGCTCGGAGTAAGAGTGGTGGGTCAAGGTCGATTTGAATTCACTTGAACCGTCGCCGGTGTCGTCGTTCATCTCGGTCATGTCTTGGATGAACTTCGTCTCGGGCTCGGAATTTCCGCCCAACCAGTCTTCATCGGTGAGTCCGTCGCCGTCGTCGTCTTTTCCATCGACGTGGTCTTCATTGAGGCGGTTGTCGTTGTCTTGGTCGACGGTGTCAACCGGACCGTTGTACACGTCGTTGTTCTGTCCAGCATAACACGCACCGGGGAACAACGGGCCCGTGGCGCCCAGTGGAGCACCCCATTCAAACTGATAGTTCCGATTCAAGTCCACTCCATCGCAGCCTTCATCCACTTCTTCATCGAGGTCAGGAAGTGGAGTCACGCCCGTTACGGTGTTGTCGCGGAGGTTCTTTCTCCACCCGCTGGTTGGACACGATTCCCATGCGGGTGCTGGGCAGTAGACTTCTCGATCGTAGATGTTTCCATCGACGTTCAACATCGGAATGAGGTAGATTTCACGGGAGTTGACAAGGTCGGTGATCCACTGTTCGGAGTAGTCCTCATCAACGCCGTGATCGCCGGGTCCGCAGTTGGTTCCATCGCCGTTGGAGTCTTGGAATTCAGCCGCCAATCCCAGGCAGTCTCCGTCGTCATCAAGCTGACCGTCACCGTTGGAGTCGCCCCATGTATCTTCGTCGACCAAGCCGTCGCCGTCGTTGTCGTAGCCGATGTTCTCGTACGAGAAGGCAATGACTTCCAGTTGCATCATCGGAACCTGAACCGACATCCATTCACGGGCGTGGTGGTTTCCAACAATCATCACGTCGTGACGGTCAGGATAGTTGCCCGTGTCGCCCACAAAGGGGTTGTAATCGCCGTCTTGAACGTCGGCGGTGATTTTCATCCAAGGCGAGGAATGACCGTAATACCAACCTTCGTAGGCGTTGGCTGTGACTTCCTCTCCACGGGCGTTTGTGCCCCCGTTCATGCCCTCGTGGAAGGCGAAGATGTCAGGATTGTCTTCGGCAAGGCGAAGCATCCGATTCTTCACCGTCTCGTACGTGTGGTATTCCTTGAATTGCAGAATGCGGTCGTTGGCAGGGGCCCACGGGAAGATGTCATCGATGTAATCTTGCGACCAAATGCTCTCAGGCGTTGAGCCGGTTGCTGGCTCTTGCGCATAGGCGTTTTCAGCGACCGGAGCAGCAAAGGAAAGCAGCAATGGGAGGCAGATGAGAAAACCCAGTGTAGGTCGCGGAGCAGAGGAGCGGAGTGCAACGGGCGCGGCGGTCGTCATGCTATCGTCTCACCGACTTCGTTTCACTTCTTCAAGCGTTCGTGCCAATGGATTCCCCGATTTCGAACATAAATCACGCAAAATGCACGATAAGAAGCGGAAAAAACAACCCAAATGACCCGCTGGGCCAGCCATGAACGGCCTCTGGAATCCCGCCGCTGACTCGTCCCTGCGAAACGAAGTGCTCGGCTTCACAAACTACACCCTGTTGGCAATCGTTGGCCTTTTTGCCATGATTTTCCTCGTTCGTTTGCTGACGATGCGCTTTGCCCCAAGTGTCCTCGGAACCATCATTCGTTCAGAAGCGATCAAGAGCAAAACGGTGCAAAATTCTGACAAAGCCCTTGGCACAGCGGTCGGCGTTGGCCTTGCCTACTTCCTCTTCAACATCATGATCGACGACATGGGGCGTGCCGAATCGCCCATCATGATGCCTGAAATCGCCACCAACTTCCTTCCTGGAGCCCTTCAGTTCATCGTCGCCATCGCCGTGGTCGTCTGGGCCTTTCGACTTGTCAACATCGTCCAAGATGTGGTCATGATGTTCGACACCGATGACGAAGTTGACGGGACGGAAAAGACCCTCATCTCTGCTCTTCAAAGCGTGATGCGCTTCGTCATCATCTTCGTTGGAGCCGTCTTTGTTGCCGACTCAATGGGCTTCGATTTGACGTCCCTCATCGCCGGCCTGGGCATCTCTGGATTGGCGCTCGCCCTCGCTGCGAAAGATTCGATTTCAAACTTCTTCGGTGCCATCACCGTTCTGCTTGACCGCCCGTTCAAGGTCGGCGATTGGGTAAGCGTGGGCGCTGCCCAAGGAGAAGTCATCGAAATCAACCTCCGAACCACGTTGATTCGCACCTCCGCAGACACCATCATCACCATGCCAAATGCGAGCCTGGTAAGCACCCCCGTCGAGAACTGGGGCAAGCGCCGATGGCGCCGGTGGCAAACTCAGCTCCACCTCGACATCAACGCTGACGGCGAAGCCGTGGACGCGTTTTGTGAGCGTGTGCTCAAAGCGATTGAGGTGAATCCAAAGACCCTCAAAGAAGACGCTTCATTCTGTCAGGTCAGCATGATTTCTGCGACGTCGCTTGACGTTGATTTGAACCTGTACTGGGACGTCTCAGGCGGCGTTGAAGAACGCCAAGAGCGGGCCAAGCTCATCATCCAAATCAAGAACATCGCCGATGATTTAGGCATCGAATTCTACGATGGCCGAGTCCGTCAACAGCGCTGAATCAAAACGGCGGTGGTATCCGGCGAAGATGAACGATGTGGGCGACGAAGGCCACGCCCGCCGCACCGACAACAAACGGAATCTGAATCGGACCCGAACCGAGAAGTGCCCCTGCAACCGCTGCCCAAGCACCGCCTTTTCGGAGGGCATGAACCGTACGCAATTCACCAAGTCGGGCCTGGATCCTCGAAACGTCGAAAAGCCAACCATCGCATTGCTGTACCTGATTTTTCAGACCGTAAGCCCGTGCCTCAGCCAGCATCAACAGCATGGCGTGATACCGCCAAATCCAGACACCACCGTTGGCCGTTGACAAGGAACCCGGCGACGTCCATGTCGAGGGCACAACCCCTCCCCACGCCTCATAGAAAGCCCGACGGTTGCCGGCCGAGGTAAACAAGTCATTCATCGATAGGCGCTGTTCCATCATGGCGATGGTCGCCACGCCTGGGAGGCGTTCTTCAGGGGCCAGAAGATGGTCAACCAGCGGCCTCGGCAGGGGGATGACCATCATTGATTCATTTTCAAGGACAACATGGTCAAGACCGACGTGCACCGCTGGAAGCCCGACAACGTGGCGCGTGTGAGGCGCACGCCACAGTGTGGTGGTTTTGAGGCGATCTTCAACCGCCTTCAGGCGTTCATTCCACCGCCGTTCAGTGTTTGGTGTGACGAAAGGAACCAACGCCGCATGCACAGCCCCCACCGCTTGGACCGCTTGATGAGCCCGCTTCTCAACCCCTTCTCTGCTAAGAGTGGTGTGCATCGGGAAGACGACAAGTTGGTCGCCACGGTTGTTTTTGAGACCGGCAACGGGGAGCAGAAGAGGAGAGGCTGAAAGAGCCTCCTTCCAAGGCTCATACAACGCAAGGGTGGAGACATCCCGGCTGGTTTGGAACGGGTAAAGATGGGCCACCCACGTGTCATCGAGGTGAACTTCCGCGCCCCAACGATGCTGCGAAACGAGCGTGACGGAGGTGAGGTCGGTTGGCCATGCGCCCCAGCGTCCTTCCCCTTCTCCGTTCCACCAATCAACGTCCAATGCCGCATCGATGTTCCATCCGTAAAACCGGCCCCACTGACTTGGCAAGCCTTGCGCAAAGTCGGTGAGTTCACAGGCTTGGTCCACCAAGGCGTGCGGGTACCACGGAGGAGGAGCAGCGTCACCGACCGATGATTCAGGAACCGCTGCCATGGTTTACGCAACGCCCGTTGACCTTCAAACATGACGGAGAAAGCCTGCCTCGGAAAGGGGAGCAATCAAACACCGTATGCGCACCCAACCGGGTGGAGGGCTTGCATGGGTATCTCAGAACGCATGGGGGATGTGCTCGGTCAAGCGGTCGAAGCCAAGCTCAAGCGCGAAGTGATGGAACATCCACTCCAAGTGAACCATCTCGCCATCATCATGGACGGAAATCGACGCTTTGCATGGCGCAGCAACCTCGCCACAGGATTGGGCCATCGCATCGGAAAAGAAAAACTTGAACGGGTCCTCGACTGGGTGCTCGAATTGAACATTCCATGGTTCACCGTCTACGCCCTGTCCACCGAAAATCTGAATCGGCCACAAGAGGAACTTGACGTGCTGTTCGACCTGTATGTCGAGGGGCTCAGGGACATCGCCGACGATGAACGCATCCATGAAAACAACGTGCGAGTCAACATCATCGGCCGGCGGGAACTGCTGCCGCAACGGGTAAACGACGCCATCGATTACGCCGAGTCGAAAACCGAAGGCTACGACGATTTTGTGTTCACGATTTGCCTGGCGTACGGCAGCCGTGAGGAGATGATCACGGCCATTCAAACAATCGCAAAAGACTATGCAGAAGGCGATATCGCCCTTGATGACATTGACCAAGAAGCCGTCTCAAAGCGCCTCTACACCGCCGATATGCCCGACCCCGACCTGGTGATACGCACCAGCGGCGAAGAGCGGATATCGAACTTCTTGCTCTGGCAGATGGCGTACTCCGAACTCTACTTCACGGACGTGTTTTGGCCGTCGTTCGCCAAAAAGGACCTCCTCAAAGCGATTCGAACCTACCAAGAGCGTGGTCGCCGCTACGGTGAATGACATGACGACGTGCGACGAATGCAATGGCTGGCTCAATCCAGCGTTGGCAGCAGACGCCGCTGTCCGCCGGGGGGAGAGCGTCCTGCTGATTCAGCGAAAGCATCCACCGATGCAGGGCTCATGGGCGCTTCCTGGAGGATTTGTTGACCGGGGAGAAGACCCGATTCACGCCGCCGTAAGAGAACTTGAAGAGGAAACTGGATTGAAAGGCACCGAGCCAAGGCTGCTGATGGTGATGGGCGACCCTGACCGGGACCCTCGCAAGCACATCGTGAGCATCGTCTACGAAATAACGGTGAGTGAGAACCAAACACCAACGGCCGGCGACGATGCCGCCGATGCTAAGTTTTGGCCCATCGAGGCCGTGTTGAACGGCGAACTTTCACTCGCCGGCGACCATCTTGAGATTCTCAAAGCGTGGTTGAAGTGACCGCCCGATGCTCACACGGTTGCCGATGAACTGCGGAACATGCTCAATTGACGTTTTCCTTTGACAAGAAGAACTTCTTGTAGGAGAGTTTTGAAACGGTGACGACAGCGAACACCAAGGCGGCTATCAGCGCAATCATGGAGCCGCTTCCTGTTCCAAGTTCCGCAGAAAGATAGATTCCAAGAAAAACAGACAGAAATGCGAAGACCTGAGTCCAAAGCATGCAACTGCGGAAACTCTTTCCAACCTGTTGAGCAGTTGCAGCCGGCGAGACCAAAATAGCCGTCACCAACAGGGCCCCGATGATTTTGACCATGCTCACGACAACGACCGCCGTGATGATACTGAAAGCCAGGCTGATCGCTCGCACAGGTATGCCCTGCACCCGAGCAGCAACCGGATCAACGGCCGACGCGAGAAGACCCTTGTACATCAACAACAAAGCAGCAGTGGACAATACAGCAACAGTAGCGATGATGTCCAGACTGAGTTCATCGATGAGCAAAAGATTACCGTAAAGATAGGCTTCGACCACAGGCGTGATCCCCATTGGCGCATCTGTACCGATGCAGAGGCTGCCAACAACGCATACCTTCTCAAGGCGAAGAAGCACAAGTCCCGCAGCCAGGGAGCCTGTCATGATGATGGCGATGGCCGTGTCACCGTTCAAGATCCCTCTGCATCGAAGTTCATCAATGATAACCGAAGCAATAACCGCAAACGCAATCGCATAATTCAGGGGAACTGCTGCACTCAACACGAGTCCGACGGCTACACCACCAAAGGCAACGTGAGCGATACCATCACCGATGAGGGCCATGTTTCGAATCAACAAAAATGAACCAAGGACACCGGCTACAACGGAGACCACGATGGCCGCAAGCATCGCTCGCTGCAGCATTTCCATCGTGAAAAAATACGGGAAAATCTCACCTGGCATGAACGGGGCAACGGACTCCAAGAAGGGAGTGACTTGTTCAAGCAACCAAACGCCGAACCCCATCATTCCACCTCCAGAACCGAAGCGAGGTCATCATCGCACACTTCACATGCATCATGCACATCTTCGATGCCCCTCATGCGAGCAAGTTCCTCGAGGCTGGGGAAGTTGGCAGGTGGTCCGTCAAACCAGATGGTTTCCTCCAAGTACACCAAACGATGGGCAGTTTGGAGCATGGCCCCGATATCATGGGAGATCATGACAATCGTCTTGTTTTGTTCATGGCAAAAACGGTCCAAGAGTTTGAGCAGAGAACTACGGGATGCACGGTCCATCCCAACCAGAGGTTCGTCGAGCAAGAGAAGGTCTGCTTCACTCGCTAAAGCTCTGGCAATCACGGCTCTCTGGCGTTCACCACCGGAAAGTTGGTTCACGTCTCTGTGTGCTAAATGGCTGAGGCCTACCATCTCGATGGCATCCTCAATCTTGGTGGGCGATTCGGCGCGCCCCATGTCTTCCATCCGTATCGGCCAGAAGAGGAACGAGGCAACACGGTTCGGGAGGAACCAATTCCACCAATTCTTATGGTTCAATACACCCAAACTCACCAGTTCTCGCACGGTGAGTCGAACATTCTTCGGAAGGTTCGCCGCCGCCTGGGAAACCCATGCTACCTTTCCAAAGACACCTTGCGACAAAGGTTCATGTCCTGAAAGGAGGATTCCGCCTGAATGGTGCTTTAATACTCCCAATATCGTTTGAATGAGGGTGGATTTTCCCCCACCGTTGGGACCAACAATACCAACGAATTCTCCCGGGTAAATCTTCAAATTTACATCTTTGATGACGTCGGTTTTGTTGCGCCGAACTGAAACATCCTTAACGAAAAGGAGGGGCGAATCTGGGTCTTTAATCTCAATCAAAGGTTCCATCCCCGTGCTGTCCATCATCGGTGTCCAATTCAACCCTTTGCAACATCGTTAGACGATGTCAAAAGAGCGAAATCAGCATCCCAAGCCGGTCTTCAAGTTCTCGAGGTTTTCGTTCATCAGGGAGAGGTAGTCCTCGGTTTGGTCCGTTGGGGCGATCTCCATGGTGTTGAGTGTGAGAACTGCAAGACCGTCAGGGAGGTCGTCAGACACCGTTTGTGCAATCAAGCTGTCAAGTGCTCCTTCTGCGGAATATTCTTCAACGTAAATGGCCTTGATTCCGTCCTCAGCAACGCGCTCAAGCACCTCGGCGATGGCCTCTGGAGAAGGTTCACCTTCGGGGTCTATCCCGTGGAGGGTCACGAATTCAATGTCGTACCGCTGTGCAATGTAGGCGTAGGCGTTGTGGTTGGCAGCAACAACGTTCGTTGTGCACGTGCCACTGTCGCCAAACGCCCCGGTGAAGCCCTCGTCAATCGCCATGAGTTCTGCCTTGTAGGCATCGGCGTTCGCACGGAAGCCATCAGCGTGATCGGGGAACGCGGTGCTCAAGGTCTCGTAAACAACCTCAACCTGAGCGGCAAAAGCAACAGGGTCGAGCCAGCTGTGTGGGTCGAACGCAATCTCCTCATTCGCATGGTCGTCATGGTCGTCACCGTCTTCGTGGTCGTCGTGCTCATCACGATCCTCGTGGTCGTCATGGTCGTCGCCATCGTCGTGATCGTCGCGCTCACGGTCGTCGTGGTCGTCGTGGTCGTCGTGTCCAGCGTGGTCATCGTGGCCACCAGGAGCAGCGAGGACGTGCATGGTAACCCCTGCTGGAAGGGCAATGCCGTAGTCGCCTTCTTCTTCAACGTGGAGGCCGATGAAGGCAACGCCTTCTTCGTGCTCATCTTCGCCCATGTCCATCATGGCGTGGAGCTCGGATTCGTTGAGCGACCCATCTTCGTTGGTGTCGAACATGGTGAACATCATTTCCATCATTTCGGTTTCGTTGTGATCGTCATCGTCGCCGTGTCCCGGTCCACTGTTTGCAGCGGTCCACATGAGGCCGGCGCCCTCGCAATCTGCCTGGGTGGTGTAAGAGGCGTCAATGGTGTGGGTGCTAATGTCGTAGCAAACCATCTCGGACTCTTCGCCGTGGTCGTCATTGTGATCGCCATGGTCGTCATGCTCGTCGCCGGACATGGCCCCCCTCATCTCGGTGAATTCACCGATTGAGATCAAACCGTTTTCATCTTCATCAAACACGTCAAAGTAAATGCTCACCATAGCATCGGCGTCGAGGTAGTCTTCAGCGTCCTCCATTACCAAGAGGAGCGTTTCTAGGTCGCTCGTGTTGAGCAGCCCATCGCTGTTGGCGTCGGCGGAACTGAAGAGGAAATTGTTCACGGCCATCTCAAGCTCGTGTTCATGGTCATCGTGGTCGTCTTCATCGTGGCCCTCTTCGGGGTGAGGAATCGTTGAGTCATCGGTTGAGTTTGGAGCCCATGCGATGTGGTCGGAATGATCGCCAATCATGACTGAATCAACACCCACAGTGGATGCTTCCCAAGCGTCGCTGGTCTCGTTCCATGTGTGCAACTCCCACCACCAGGAATAATCCTCTGGGGCTTCGAATCCGGCGATGCCGGAGACGTAGTTGCCGTAGGTTCCGTAGGTGGAATTCACGCTGATGTTGTTCTCGGTCATGGCCGCCGAGGTGAGGTTCCAGCCGGTTGCGTTCTCTGGCAGGGAATCGTGTTCCACGTCGACCATGGCAGAGGTGCCGTCGGGGTAGACAAGGGCGACGTTGTGATGGGACTCGTGGTGGTCACCGTGGTCGTCTTCATCGTGGCCCTCTTCGGGGTGAGGAATCGTTGAGTCATCGGTTGAGTTTGGAGCCCATGCGATGTGGTCGGAATGATCGCCAATCATGACTGAATCAACACCCACAGTGGATGCTTCCCAAGCGTCGCTGGTCTCGTTCCATGTGTGCAACTCCCACCACCAGGAATAATCCTCTGGGGCTTCGAATCCGGCGATGCCGGAGACGTAGTTGCCGTAGGTTCCGTAGGTGGAATTCACGCTGATGTTGTTCTCGGTCATGGCCGCCGAGGTGAGGTTCCAGCCGGTTGCGTTCTCTGGCAGGGAATCGTGTTCCACGTCGACCATGGCAGAGGTGCCGTCGGGGTAGACAAGGGCGACGTTGTGATGGGACTCGTGGTGGTCACCGTGGTCGTCGTCATCTTCCATGGAGGCAATGAACTCCTCGAGGGAAATGAAGGAGTCGTTGTTGGTGTCAAACATCTCAAGGGCTTCCGCAGGGGTTTCAGGACCGTCGTCGTGG